>JAHZHM010000271.1 GCA_019420265.1 Clostridiales bacterium | reverse complement strand
TGCAAGGCCAAAATAAAAACATTGGCCTTGCAGAATGGAGCAACGCACGCCGAAGGAACGCGGCAGGCGATAGATTAGAGAGTAAGGAATAATGGAAAAAGCGCTGCCCGTTATTCGCAATTTTGAGATAAGAGGTCAATGAGAGTGTCTAATTTGGAGGAAGGGTTTTCGAGCCCGTCGAAAAGAAGCAGCACAGAAACGCCCAGCGCTTTGGAGAGTTTCTCCAGTGTGCTTAACTCCAAATTGCTGTTGGCATGTTCAATCGTATAAAGCGTTTTGGGATCGATTCCGGCTTTCATGGCAAGGGAAAACTGAGAAAGGCCAGCTTCTTTGCGAAGCTTTAGAATATTTTGCGCAACAATTTTTGAGTAGTGGTTTTCCATAATTTTCTCCTGAAAAATACAATACTGGAAAATTATGGAATGCTAAGTTTTGCCTAGACAATGGGATAGGGAACTGCTTTTGTGCTAAGATATCGGCGGGCAAGGCGAAGGCAGAGGCATGCTCTCAGTCAAAATTCAGTCAAATAGGCCATTTTTATAAATTGCGAGCAAATGGGTAATAAAAAAACGCTCTGCAGAGCTTTTTTGGAAGAGTGATATAAAATAGATGCCATAGGGTGATGCGAAGATACCTAGCAAATTTGGAATTTGCTATGGATACATAAAACCGCAAAAAAGTGGTAGGCAAGCGAAGAGAAAAAACCGAGCGAGGGACGAGTGAATGTTTTTTCTCGAGAGCGCAGCCGTGCTTTTTTGCGGAGAAGGAGCGCCAGCGCCGCAAAACAAACGGGCCACGCTCTGCGTGACCCGGTGTTTGTGTCGCTTGGCGCGACGTGGTGGAGACGGCTGGACTCGAACCAGTGACCCCTTGCGTGTGAAGCAAGTGCTCTCCCAGCTGAGCTACGCCTCCAAATAAGATAAATAGACTCAGAAAGCCAGACGATAAGCGACAAAGGCTTCTCACTCTTTCGCGCTCTCATTGCCCAAATGGCGGAGAAGGTGGGATTCGAACCCACGTGCCCTTGCGGGCAACACGATTTCGAGTCGCGCTCGTTATGACCACTTCGATACTTCTCCACTCCGGGCGCTTTGCCAAGGCTTTCCTGACGCCTTTTCAAATTATATCAAACTAATTTAAAAAATTCAAGGATTTTATCCTGCTTTCTGTGAAAACACTGTGAAAAATATAGCAAAAAAAGATTTGGTGCCCGGCATAGCAAAAGGTGCCTGCATACAAAAATATTATTGACATATGTTCATAAATAATTATACTAAAAAACAGGAGGCGAAGTGTTTTATGGCAAGGCCACAGAAATGCAGATATATTTGCTCGAGGCCGAAGGTGACGCGCTTTTTTCCGGATTTGGAGGAGGCGGGCAGCGTTACCATCGGGTACGATGAATATGAGGTGATTCGCTTGCTGGATTACGCGAAACTGACGCAGGAAGAGTGCGCGAAAAAGATGCAGGTTTCCCGGCCGACGGTAACCCGCATGTATGAAACAGTGCGCCAGAAGATTGCGGATGCGCTGGTCAACGGCAAGCAGATTCTCATCTCGGGTGGAGACGTACTGGTATGCGCGGCTTTAAAGCCGGAATGTGCCGGAGAGGCGCATTGCTGCCATAGACGAGAGCAGGCATAGAAAAGAGGTAAATATGGAGAGAAAAATACTCATCATTGGCGGAGTTGCGGCCGGGACAAAAACGGCTGCCAAGCTCAAACGGGAAAATAGAGATGCACAGGTTACGCTGATCACCCGGGATAAGGAGATTTCCTATGCGGGCTGTGCACTGCCCTATTATGTGGGCGGGGCGATTGAGGATGCGGCCGAGCTCATCGTCAATACGCCCAAAAAATATGCGGATTTGACGGGCGTCTGCGTGCAGACAGGCATGGAGGCTATTGCGCTGGATAGCGACAAAAAGAAAGTGCTGGTGCGCGATCTTGCCCGGGCCGAGCAGAAGGAGCTGGACTATGACGCACTTGTCATCGCCACGGGCGCGCGCTCGATTTTGCCGCCCATTCCCGGCATAGAGCAAAATGGAATCTATAAAATGCGCGCACCGGAGGATGCCGTCGCGATTCGGGCATATGTGCAGTCTGAAAACGTCAAGCGGGCAGTGGTCGTCGGGGGCGGTTTTATCGGCCTGGAAGTAGCGGAAAACCTGAAGGCCCAGGGCGTGGGCGTTACGGTCATCGATTTTGCAGAGCAGCTCATGCCTGGAATTTTGGATGCGGAAATGGCGGCATATGTGCAGCGGCATCTGAGAAAAGAGGGAATTTCCGTTTTGACGGGCACAAAGGCCGAGGAGATTCTGGGAGAAGGCAAAGTGCGCGCGGTGCGCACGGATCAGGGCGAATTGCCCTGCGATTTGGTTGTGCTCTCGGTGGGCATTCGGCCCAACACGGAATTTTTGCGGGAGAGCGGCATTGAGATGGTGCGCGGCTGCATCAAAGTGGATGGACAGATGCGCACGAATCTGCCGGATGTCTATGCAGCGGGGGACTGCGCGATGGTCCATCACCGCATTACAGGGCAGGAGCAATGGTCTGCCATGGGCTCTTCCGCCAATTTGCAGGGGCGGATGCTGGCGCAGGTTCTGGCAGGCGAGCAAAAGCGCTATCCCGGCGTTTTGGGCACAGGCGTGGTCAAACTGCCCGGGCTGAACTGCGGCAAAACCGGTCTGACCGAGCGCCAGGCAAAGGAGGCGGGCTATGATGTCGAGACGGTGCTGGCCGTTACCGACGACAAGGCGCATTATTATCCGGATGCGGCGTTTTTTGCCACCAAACTCATTGCGGAAAAGCAGACGCATCGGCTGCTGGGAGTGCAGGTGTTGGGGCCGGGCACTGTGGATAAAATGGTAGATATTGCCGTGATGGGCATTGGCATGGGCGCGAAACTGGAAGATTTTGAATGCGCAGATTTCGCCTATGCGCCGCCTTTTTCAACGGCAATTCACCCCATGACCCAGGCGGCATATATCCTGCTGAACAAACTGGAAGGCAAACTCGTCAGCATGACGCCGGCAGAATATGCGGCGGGAGCGGCGCAGGGTTATCGGATTATCGATGCCAGTGCGGCGCCCAGCATTCCCGGGGCGACTTATGTGGATTTGACCAAAGTGGATGGCGAAATCCCGGGCATCGCCAAAGAGGAAAAATTGCTGCTGGTTTGCAATAGAGGCAAGCGGGCCTATTTCCTGCAAAATCGGATGCGCTATTATGGATATGAGAATACGGTCGTGCTGGAAGGGGCGACGGCGTTTCAGCCGGTGCATGTGCCCGGCGCGGAGCGGAAAGTGCCGCCGGCAGAGATTGCAAGGGTGAAGGCATTGGGATTTTTGCAGGATAAGACGCGGCCCGGCGTGTTCAATGGGCGCGTTATCACGCGCAACGGCAAGATTACGGCGGAGGAGAGCCGCGCCATCGCGCAGGCGGCCGAGAAGTTTGGCAGCGGCGAGATTACCATGACATCCCGGCTCACCATCGAAATACAGGGCGTGCCCTATGAACAGATTGAGCCGCTGCGCGAGGAACTGGCCCTGGCTGGCCTGGAGACGGGCGGAACGGGTTCTAAAGTGCGGCCGGTGGTTTCCTGCAAGGGGACGACCTGCCAATATGGGCTCATCGATACATTTGCGCTCTCTCAGGAGATTCACGAGCGCTTCTATCAGGGGTATGCAGACGTCAAACTGCCGCATAAGTTCAAAATTGCCGTGGGTGGCTGCCCCAACAACTGCGTCAAGCCGGATCTCAACGACCTGGGCATCGTAGGCCAGAGAATCCCGGCGGTGGATTTGGAAAAATGCCGGGGCTGCAAGAAATGCCAGGTGCAAAATACCTGCCCGATGGGCGCGGCCAGCGTAAAAGATGGGAAGATCACCCTGGAAAAAGAACATTGCAACAACTGCGGCCGCTGCATCCCGGCCTGCCCATTCGGCGCGCTTGCGCCCGAGGCCACGGGCTATCGCATCTATATCGGCGGGAGATGGGGCAAAAAGTTCGCCCAGGGGCGCCCGCTGGAAAAGGTCTACACCAGCAAAGAGCAGGCGCTGGACGTCGTAGAAAAGGCGATTTTGCTGTTCCGGGAGCAGGGGCAGACGGGCGAGCGCTTTGCGGATACCGTCGCCCGGCTGGGATTTGAGTATGTGCAGAGCCAGCTGGATTCGGATGCGCTGTTGGAGCGCAAGCAGGAAAACCTCGCGGCGCAGAAACACTTGAAAGGCGGGGCGACATGCTGAGGCGCAGGAGCAGAGCGCTCGCATTGCTCCTGGGGCTTGCGCTTCTGCTTGCGGCCTTTGGATGCGCGAAAAAGGCGCAGCCCGGTGAGGCGCAGAGTTTCTATTCCTTTACAGATGATGCCGGGCGGCAAGTTGTGCTGGAAGAAAAGCCGCAGAAGGTTGCCGTGCTGCTCTCTTCCTACGCGGATATCTGGAAGCTGGCCGGCGGAGAGATTGGGGCGACAGTCGGCGAGAGCGTGGAGAGAGGCATGGCGCCGGAAGGGGTTTTGCTGGTGGATGATGGCGCGGGCAAGACGATTGATATCGAGCTTCTGCTGGCGGCAGAGCCGGATCTCGTGATCTGCTCGGCAGATTTGGAAGGGCAGATAGAGGCGGCGAAAGTTTTGGAGGAAGCGGGCGTTGCCGTGGCGGCTTTTCATGTGGAATCCTTCGAGGACTATCTGCGCGTGCTCAAAATCTGCACGGATCTGACGGAAAATCCCCAGGCTTACGAGGAGTATGGCCAGGCTATTCAGGCGCAAATTCAGCAAACCATTGCCCGGGCGCAGGAAAATGCCGAGCGCCAGGGGAAAAAGCGAATTTTGTTTATCCGGGCAGGCTCTTCCTACAGCGCAACCAAGGCCAAAACGGCGGAAAATCATTTCACCTGTGCGATGTTAAAGGAGCTGGGCGCAGAGAATATTGCAGAGCAGGCGCAGACGCTGCTGGAGGGGCTGAGCCTGGAGGAAATTTTGCTGCAAAACCCGGATTATATTTTCATCTCTACCATGGGAGATGAGCAGGCCGCGAAGGAGTATATGGAAGGTCTGTTTGCCCTGCCCGAATGGCAGCAGCTGAATGCCGTGCGCCAGGGAAATTACGCCTTTTTGCCCAAAGAGCTGTTTCACTTCAAGCCGAATGCCAAGTGGGCGGAGGCTTATGCCTATCTGGCCGAGCGGCTGGATGGGGCAGGGAGTGAGGAAACAGGGAATGCAGGATAAGCAAGGGATACAAATGGGCAGAAGCTTTTGGCAAAGCAAAAAGGGCATCGCGGCGCTTTCCATCTTGCTGCTGCTTTTTGCGGCGCTCTCCTTCCGGTTTGGCAGCGCAGAGCTTTCTTTTGCGGATTTCTGCAAGGGGCTGGCAGGCGCGCCGGGCTGGGAAACGCAGTCTGCCATTTTGCGCTATATTCGCCTGCCCCGGGTTTTGGGCGCGGTGCTGGCGGGAATTGGGCTCTCGGTTTCGGGCGTGCTGCTGCAAAGCGTTACGGCCAATCCGCTGGCCGGGCCTAGCATCATCGGCGTCAACTCGGGCGCGGGTTTTTTGGCTATCCTTTGCCTGAGCTTTTTCCCAAAGGCAATTTACGCGCTGCCTTTTGCCGCATTTTTTGGGGCATTTGGAGCGACGATGCTGATTCTCGCTATGGCCGGGCGCGTGGGCAGCACCCGGGCGACTGTCGTGCTGGCGGGCATCGCGCTGACGACGCTGCTCAATGCGGGCATTTCCTTTCTCTCTATGATAGACAGCGATATTCTGCTGGTCTATCACGATTTTTCCACCGGCGGGCTATCCGGAATCCGGCTGCAAAGCCTGGCGGTGCCGGGGGCCATCATCCTGGCCAGCCTCGGGGTCTCCCTGCTGGCTTCCCGGCGCATCCAGCTGCTCTGCCTTGGGGATACGATGGCGTTATCGCTGGGGGTGCGCGTGAAGGCGCTGCGCATGGTTTGCCTGCTCTGCGCCTCGGCGGCGGCTTCGGCTGTGGTGAGCTTTGCGGGGCTGTTGGGGTTCGTTGGGCTGGTGGTGCCGCATATTGCCCGGCGCATTGTGGGAGAAAACACAAAATCGCTGCTGCTGTTTTCCTCTTTGGCCGGGGCGATTTTGGTGCTGATGGCGGATCTGCTGGGGCGCGTGCTGTTCGCACCGGCGGAGGTGCCGGCGGGAATTGTGATGGCGGCAATCGGGGCGCCTTTCTTCTTTTCTCTGTTGCTCAAAAAAGGAGGGGATGCCCATGCTAAGCTTTAAAAATCTGACGGCGGGCTACCCGGGAAAGCCCGTGCTGGAGCGGATCAGCTTTGGGCTGGTTCCGCATACGATAACGGCGGTGCTTGGGAAAAACGGAAGCGGCAAATCCACGCTAGTCTCCTGCATCAATCAGGAGCTGCGCTATACGGGGGAGATTTGCTTTTCCGGGCAGAATATCGCGCTGCTCTCTCCGCGGGAGCGGGCCAAGCTGCTGGCGATTCTGCCGCAAAATCTGGAGCGCCCGCAGGTAACCGTAGAGGAATTGGTGGGCTTTGGGCGCAGCCCCTATCTGGATATCGGCAAGCGCTTTTCCCGGGCGGATCGCGAGGCCGTTTGGCAGGCCCTGCGCGATGCGGATATCTGGGAGATGCGCGGCAAAAACATGCGGCTGCTTTCGGGCGGCGAGCAGCAGCGGGCGTACCTGGCCATGATTTTGGCGCAAAATACGCGCGCTATCATCCTGGATGAACCGACGACGCACCTGGATATGGAATACGAGGCGGCCTTTTTGAGCAAATTAAGGGAGCTGAAGACCCGGCATAAAAAGACGGTGATGATCATATTGCACAATCTTTCCCAGGCTGTGCA
>JAHZHM010000270.1 GCA_019420265.1 Clostridiales bacterium | reverse complement strand
GTGATGCTGTGGTCTCCGCCCAGGAAAATCGGCACAGTTCCCGAAGCAAACAGCTCCTTTGCCTTTTGCGTGATCTTCTCAAATGTTTTTAGCGTATCGCTGGGCTCGCAGCCAAGATCGCCGCCGTCTGTCACTTTCAGGTTGTCCCAGACGTTGATATCATCCAGCTCGGGCAGATAGCCTGTATATCTGGCAGAAGCATTGCGGATTGCCTTGGGCAAAAGCTCGGTTCCGGCATAGGAACTCCAAGTTACGCCGCCCTCCCACGGGATGCCCATAAAGACAGCATCTTGCGCAGCATAGCTGGCCGGATCTTCGTTGATTTCCTGTTTGAGCATTCCAGGTGTGTTTCCATAGACGAATTTTTTCATAATGATCCCCTTCTCCTATTCTATTGTCTCACGATAGTACCATTATATCGAAATGCGCAAAAAATTCAACACTTTTTATTTTCGCCAACTTTTAAATTTCTTCCAGCCCTTCCAGGCAAAAGCTTGGAATATACTGCTCTTCCGCCGAAGAAAGCTCCTGAATAAAGCCGGAGATATTTTCCTTTTGACCCAGCTGCTCTAACAGCTGATCATATTCGCTTTTTAAAAGCCTGCGGTTGATCTCGGGATGGGCAGATAAATCTGTAACCGGTGTATACTGGCTCATCAGGCTGAAGAGCACATCTTTATCCTTGGCAAAACCCTCCATCCATTCCAGCACAGCCTTGCTGTTTTCCAAATTGCCCGGCAAAACCAAGTGCCGCACCAACACTCCCTTTTGGAGCATGCCGTCTTCATTCATCCGGCAATCTCCAACCTGGCGATACATCTCTTCTATGGCTTTTATGGCGGTTTTGGGATAATCCGGCGCTAGAGAATAGCGCGCCGCGCTTGCGCCATCCAGATATTTGAGATCCGGCAAATAGATATCCACCAGCCCTTCCAGTCGCTTTAGGGATTCCACCTTCTCATATCCCCCGCAGTTATAGACCACGGGCACGGGCAGCCTGGGCAAAAGGGAGGCGGCGACTGCATCCAGGAAGTGCGTCGGCGTAACCAAATTAATATTTTCCGCTCCCTGATCAATGAGCTTCCAATATAGCGCTCTGAGCTGCTCTATGCTAATTTGCTTTCCAAAACCTTCCTGGCTGATTTGCTGATTTTGGCAGAATACGCAGCGCAGGTTGCACCCGCTGAAAAAGACTGTCCCCGAGCCCTTTTCCCCGCTGATACACGGCTCTTCCCAAAAATGCAATGCAGCTCTTGCCACGACCGGCCGCTCTGGCATCCTGCAAAAGCCCCCTTTTCCCCGCACAGCGCCGCACTCCCGCGGACAAAGGTTGCACCGTTTTTCCATATTTGCCTCCTTTTCCTGCCCAACACCGAAAAAACAGCCCGCCAACCGGCGGGCTATGTTTATTCATGCCTTTCTTCGCAATATAGGCAGCGGTATTCCCCCGTTTGCCGGTTGGCAAGCGTAAATACCTGATCCAGCTCCGGCTCAACCGAGGTGATACATCTCGGGTTTTTGCACCGGATAATATTGACGACCTTTTCCGGCAGTTCCAGGTGCTTTTTCTCCACGATTTTTCCATCTGCGATTCGATTGACGGTAATGCCGGGATCCAGATAGCCCAGCACGCCCAAATCCAGCTTTATATCCGCGTCAATTTTCAAAATATCCTTGCGGCCTGTTTTTGCGCTCTTGACGTTTTTGATGATGGCCACGCTGCAATCCAGCTTATCCAGCCCCAGCGATTGGTAGATTTCCATGCTCTTTCCGGCCGTGATATGGTCGAGCACCAGGCCGTTTTGAATGCTGTCGATATGCATATTATAACACCTCCAGTAGCCGAGACATCAGCGCCATACGCACAAATTTTCCGTTTTTCACCTGGCGGAAATACGCTGCCCGGGGGTCGTCGTCCACCTTGGTGGAGATTTCCGTAACCCTAGGGAGCGGGTGCAGGATGCAGAGATCCTTTTTGGCAGGCTCCAGCTTTTCGGGATCCAGAATATAGCTGTCTTTCAGGCGGATATAATCCTCTTCATTGAAAAAACGCTCTCTTTGCACTCTGGTCATATAGAGAATATCCAGCTCTCCCATCACTTCGCTCATCGTCTCAACTTCCCGCCAAGATTTCCCGCTCTTCTGCAGAACATCCGTCTTGATATAATCCGGCACTTGCAGCTCTTCCGGCGAAATGAGCATGAAGTTAATATCCTCATAGCGGCAAAGGGCTGTGATCAGCGAATGCACAGTTCTGCCAAATTTCAAATCACCGCAAAGGCCAATGGTAAAGCCGCCGAGCTTTCCCTTTTCCCTGCGGATGGTCAGCAGATCCGTCAGCGTCTGAGTCGGATGATGATGCCCGCCGTCGCCCGCGTTGATGATCGGAATCGGCGATTTCATCGAAGCCACCAGCGGCGCGCCTTCCTTGGGGTGCCGCATCGCGATGATATCCGCATAGCAGCCCACTGTGCGCACCGTATCCGAGACGCTCTCGCCCTTGGAGGCCGAGCTGGAGTTTGCAGAGGAGAACCCGAGCACGCTTCCGCCCAGGCTTAGCATCGCGGATTCAAAGCTCAGGCGCGTGCGCGTGCTGGGCTCGAAGAACAGCGTTGCCAGCTGCTTTCCGCTGCAAATCTCGCTATATTTGCCCGGGTTTTCGATCATATCCTCTGCGATATCTAAAATCTCGTCGATTTCCCCGACAGATAGATCTGTAATTTCAATTAGATGGCGCATTTTCTCTCTCCTTTAGCCCCGAATCCAGCTCTCGTCGCTCGGGTTATTGCGGAACGCGATCAGCCTCTGAATATCCTCTTTTGCGATATACCCCTCTTCGGCCGCCACTTCCACAAGCACATCGAAATTGGAAAGGCTGATATTTTTTACATTCGCCTCTGCCAGGCGCTCCAGGCCTTTTTTCATGCCATAGGTAAAGATGCTGACAATTCCGAGCACCTCCGCCCCTGCCTCTCTTAACACATTGACCACTTCGATCACGCTGCCGCCCGTGGAGATCAGATCCTCCACTACGACGACCTTCTGGCCTTTTTCCAGTTTTCCCTCAATCTGATTGGTGCGCCCGTGATCTTTCGCGCCCGAGCG
This sequence comes from Clostridiales bacterium, assembly GCA_019420265.1. GTDB lineage: Bacteria > Bacillota > Clostridia > Christensenellales > Christensenellaceae > QANA01. The sequence goes on along the minus strand of JAHZHM010000270.1, from coordinate 1,878 downwards.
GACATACCCCATAGGCAGGTTCATCAGATGTGCAGTGATAGCCGCGTGCGCAATGCCGGCTGTGCTCGTCCCCATCAGAACTTCGCACTGTGGATATTCCCTTTTGATGGTCTCCGCCAGGCCATTTTCCACGTCGTCCCGCACGGCAGGCGCCGTCAGCGTCAGCCGGTTATCGCAGTAGATCGGGCTTTTAATGCCGCTGGCCCAGGTAAACGGCTCATCCGGGCGCAAAAACACCGCGCCAATCGATAGTAAATCCTTTGCAATTCGTTTTTCCATCTGAACTCTCCTTTTCTCAGCCGATAAATTCCTGGCAGCATCTGCGATAGGCTGCAACTGGGTCCTCTGCCGCCGTAATCGGACGGCCAACTACGATATAATCCGAGCCAATTTCCCTCGCCTTTGCCGGTGTCGTGACGCGCACCTGATCGCCCACTGCCCCGTCCGCAAAGCGAATGCCCGGCGTAACGGCATAAAACTCTTTGCCGCAGGCTTGCTTGACCATAGCCGCCTCCAAGGGCGAGCAGACCACGCCATCCAGCCCAGCCTCTTTGGCGTTTTTCGCATACTGGACGACAGTATCCGCGATGGGCGCGCCGATGAGAAGCTCCTTTTGCATGCGTTCTTCGCTGGTGGAGGTCAGCTGCGTCACGGCGATGAGCAGCGGCCGGGAGCCATCTTCCCGGGTTAGCCCCTCCAGGGCCGCTTTCATCATCTCAATCGTCCCGGCGGCATGCAGGTTGCACATATCCACATCCAGGCCGGAAAGCACATGCATGGCTTTTTTCACGGTATTGGGGATATCGTGCAGCTTGAGATCCAGGAAAATCTTATGGCCGCGCTTTTTGATTTCCCGCACAATCTGCGGGCCTTCGGCATAGAAAAGCTCCATCCCAACTTTGACATACGGTTTTTCCTCTGTGAACAAATCCAGAAAAGCGAATACTTCCTGCGCGCTCTTAAAATCCAGCGCAATCATGACATCCCTGCTCATAACGCACCCCCTATGATTTCTTTTAAACTCTTGATGCCAAATTTCTCCATCTCTTTTGGCAAATCCTCTATGATCTGTTTGCAGATATACGGATTTTTTAAATTCGCCGCGCCAACCTGCACTGCCGTCGCCCCGGCCAGCATCATCTCGATGACATCCCGCGCCGAACAGACGCCGCCCATTCCCATAATCGGGATGTGCACCGCCTGCGCCACCTGATAGACCATGCGCAGCGCCACCGGGAAAATTGCCGGGCCAGAAAAGCCGCCCATCGTATTGGCGATGACAGGCTTTTTCGTCCGCAAATCGATTCTCATCCCCAGCAGCGTGTTGATAAGGCTAATTCCATCCGCCCCCGCTTCCTGGCATGCCAGGGCAATCTCGGCGATATTTTCCACATTCGGGCTGAGCTTCATATATACCGGCTTTTTCGTGACCGCCTTGACTGCCCGGGTTACTTCCGCGGCGCTCTGGCAGCTGGTCCCAAAGCTCATACCGCCATGGCGCACGTTAGGGCAGCTGATATTGACCTCGATCAGGCCAACCTGATCCTGGGCATCGATCTTCTCGCAGCACTCCTCGTATTCCTCGATGGAAAAGCCGCTGATGTTGGCGATCACTGGCTTATGAAAAATCTGCCTGAGGGCAGGCAGTTCTTCCGCAATGACTGCATCGATGCCCGGGTTTTGCAGGCCCACAGCATTAATCATCCCGGCTGTGCAATCCGCAATGCGCGGCGTTGGGTTGCCAAACCGTGGCTCCCTGGTCGTCCCTTTAAATGAGAAGGAGCCCAAAATGTTGATGTCATAAAACTCGCTGAATTCCTTGCCGTATCCAAATGTCCCGCTGGCCGGAACGACCGGGTTATCCAGCTGCATTCCGCT
>JAHZHM010000027.1 GCA_019420265.1 Clostridiales bacterium | reverse complement strand
CAGGCGATGGAGATCGCCGACCTGCTTTTGGACGAAGGACAGATCGCTTATGTGATGGGCAAAGAGAAGGCGAGCATCACATGGAAATCCTCCAAAAGCACCGAGTATGACAAGCCGATTATTATTTTGACGGACGAGCAGACCGAGGGAGTCAGCGAGGTGTTTGCGGCGGCGCTGCAGGAGCGCGGCCGAGCGCAGATTCTGGGCAAGAAGACGATGGGCAGGGCGGTTATGACATCTTTCTTTGAAGTGCCCTCTACGGGGAATGTGGTCAAGCTCGTAACGGGCAGATATTGCACGGCAGGCGGCGCAGAGATCGATGGAAATGGTGTGATGCCTGATGAGGAATATCAGGACAACGATGAGCAGGCTGAAAGCACGATTCTCACAAAGGCGGCAGAGCTGCTCGGAATGCAATAAAGGGAAAAAGAAAAAAAGCTGGCAGAGAACCTGCCAGCTTTTTATTTGCATTCGTTTGTTTAGAGCTGAATCGATTTGGTCGCGATGGCGCTGCAGAAAGCGGCATCGTGCTCGACAAAGAGCATGGTTGGCGCATAGGCGGCGATGAGCGCCTCGATTTGCCTGCGCGAATAGATATCGATAAAATTGAGCGGCTCATCCCAGACATACACATGCGCGCGCTCACACAGGCTTCTGGCGATCAAAACCTTCTTCTTTTGGCCGCCGGAAAATTCCGAGATATCCTTTTCAAACTGCACTCTCTCAAAATCCAGCTTGCGGAGCAAGGCTTTGAACAGGCTCTCATCGATTTGGTTTTCCTGCGCATAGGCAGATAGGTTGCCGCGCAGATGCGAAGTATCCTGGCTGACGTAGGAAAAAATCAGCCCGGAAGCGAGGGAGATTGTTCCGGTATGCTGGATGGGCTCGCCCAATAGCAGCTTGAGCAGGCTGCTTTTGCCGCTGCCATTTTTTCCTTGCAGAGCGATGCGATCACCTTGCCTAAGCGCAAAGGAGAGGGGAGGGCAGATGGCGGCGCCATCATAGATAGGAGCCACCTCATCGAAATTGGCCAAGATGCTGGCGTGGTGCGCCAGGGGATGCAGCTTCAAGCTCTCTGTGCTTTCCGCATTTTTGAGCAGCTGAGATTTTTGCTCGATGGCTTTTTCCTGCCGGGCCTCGATGGCCTTGGATCGCTTCATCATCTTGGCGGCCTTATGCCCAACGAAACCTTTATCCGCCGCGCCAATTTTAGATGCTTCCACGCGATCCGACCACGCGGCGCTCTGCCGGGCAGAGGCTTTGAGCCTTTTAATATCGCGCTTGAGCCGCTCATTTTGCGCGGCTTCAGCCTCCTGCTGATGATTGAAGTTTTCCATCCAGGAGGAAAAATTGCCGTTTTGCACCTCGATATTGGCTCGGTTGAGCGCGAGAATATGGTCGACGCAGGAATCGAGGAAAAGGCGATCGTGTGAGACCAAGATAAAGCCTTTTTTCTTTTGCAAGTAGGCGGCGACAATTTTTCTGGCCTTGGCATCCAGATGATTGGTTGGCTCATCGATGAGCAAAAAGCGCCCTTCATTTAGAAAGAGCGCGGCCAGCAGCGCTTTGGTCTGTTCGCCGTTGGAGAGCGTCTCGAAGGGGCGCCAGAGAATCTGCGCGTCGACATCCAGATAGGAGAGCTCCCGGAGCAGCTCCCATTCTTCGGCCATTGGGCAGATTGCCGACAGCGCATCGATGGTGAGCTGGGTGGGATCCGAAACGGGATAGGGGAAATAATCAAATGGAACGGAAGAGATTTAGAAACGTCGTTTTTCCACGGCCGTTTCTGCCGACAAAGCCCAGCTTCCAATCGGTATCGATGGAAAAGCTGACGTGTTCAAAAATAGGGTCGTAACTGGAAGAATAGGAAAACGATAGGTCTTCCACTCGAATCATTGACATAAAAATGTACCTCCTTTGCCTTTTGGGGCAAACGCGGCACTGCGGTGATTAGAGAGGGTGATTCTATCTCACCTGATGCCGCTGCTATTTGCCGTGAACTGTAAGAATCAGGCGCATGTTCCGAAACCTCCATGAAAAGATTTGGCTGGCTGCTTTTGGACAGACAGCCGATCCGATTATAGCATAAGGAGCCGGGCAGGGCAATGCAGAAGAATAGAAAAAATCGACTGTTTGGCAGCGCGCAAAAAAGCCGGAGGGAATTTTCCTCCGGCTTTGAAGTTTAGATGGGCTAAGGGCTGGGCGAGGGGGACGGCTCCGGCGAGGGAGAAATGCTGGGCGAGGGAGACGGGGACGGGCTGGGCGATGGAGATGGCTCGGCCAAAGATGCCTGTATTTCCCGTTTCGCAGCCAGCAAATTGCTCGTTGCCGACTGAATTGCCGCGACAGATTTGGTATCCTCGCTGGCATTCAGCGCGTTTCTCACAGCCGTAATCAGCGAGATCAGGCGGTTCTTTTGCGCCTGACTCAAGCGCCCTTCGGTATATAAGTAGAGCTCGGCTTCCTCGATAGCAGAATTTGCCTCGGAAATTGCCGTGAGCATTCCAGATTGCTCCAGCGCCCATTGTTCAGTATGCACCGGGCATTCGCCTGTAGGAACGGCATCTGGGGAATCGTCGGAAGAAGCGCCGGTAACCAGATTGGGAAAGATACTGGAAAGAGAATTTTTATCAAGCTGCGCATACGGGCTGCCCTCTGGGATGACGACGCCGCTGACGCTCTGAATAGACTCTTCGGGGCAGTAGGGCCCGGGCGCGCAGTTGCCCTCGGTGCAT
>JAHZHM010000269.1 GCA_019420265.1 Clostridiales bacterium | reverse complement strand
TTGATGGCAAAAAAGGCGCCTGCTCTGCGAGCCGGCGCCTCTCCCATTTTCTCTGCACTATTTTGCCAGTTTTTCCAGCAATGCGCGGACAAACTGATAAACCCGGTTCATGGAAGAAATAGAGACTTCCTCATCCGGCGTATGCCCGTTATGCTCATCCGGCCCGATGGCGACAATATCCAGCTCGGGAACTTTCGCCTTGAGCAGGCCGCATTCCAGCCCGGCGTGGATCGCCTCAATCTTGAAGGGCTTTTTGAACATCTCTTCATATGTGCTCTTGGCAAGATCACGCACTCTGGAGTCGGGATCATAGGCCCAGCCGGGGTAGCGGCTTCTCAGATGGAATTCAAAACCAAAGGCATCCGCCAGGATGCGTAGCCGCTGCTCGGTCTGATCCTGCCGGCTCTCTACGCTGCTTCTGGGGGAGAAGGCCACCCAAATATCCTCTCCTTCCGTATGGACGACGCCCATATTGCTGGAGCTTTCCACCAGCCCCTCCATCGTCGGGCTCATGGAGAGCACACCGTTGGGCGCCAAATACAGCAGACCGACGACATCTTTCGTGCAGGCGCAGTCGCCCATGGTTGCCGGCGCATCCACCTCGCTCACTTCAATCTTGAATCCCTTATCCAGCTCGGTGCATTCCGCCAGAATCTCCTTTTCCATGTTCTCCACAGCCTGTTTTGCTGCCAAAACATCCGGAACAGCAATAATCGCGACGCATTCTCTGGGAATCGCGTTGTCCTTGCTGCCGCCCGTCAGGGAAACGATGTTCACTTTGGGCAAGTTATAGAGCACGCGCCCCATCACAGCGTTGGCATTGGCGCGGTTGGAGTTGATCTCCGCGCCGCTATGGCCGCCCATCAGCCCCTTGACTTCCAGCTTGAGCGCCGTTCCTGCAAAGGGAACCTGCTGCATCTGCTTTTTCATATCGATGCGCATGCCGCCGGCGCAGGAAACCGTCGCGACACCTTCCGGGCCCGCATCCATATTGATCATGGTCTTGGCGGAAATCTGGCTGCCATCGAAATTTCTCGCGCCATCCAGGCCAGTTTCTTCCTGCACGGTGAAAAGGCACTCCAGCGCCGGATGCACCAGCGTATCGTCCTCCAAAATTGCCAGCATATAGCAGACGGCCGTGCCGTTATCCGCACCCAGTGTCGTCCCCTCTGCTTTGAGGTAATCCCCCTCAATATAGAGCTTTAGGGGATCTTTTTCAAAATCATGCACATAGTCGTTGTTCTTCTCGCAGACGATATCCGTATGCCCCTGCAGCAGCACCGCTCCTGCCTTTTCGCACCCGGGCGAAGCGGGCTTTTTGATCATGACATTATGGATCTCATCCCGATAGCAAAACAGCCCATGCTCTTTTGCAAATGCCTCCAGATAATCGGCAACGCCTTTCTCATTGCCGGATCCCCGGGGGATCGCGCTGATCTCTTCAAAATAGCTGAGCACCCGAGCGGGCTCCAATCCTTTTGTTACAATATTCATCTCGCACATCTCCTTTTTACGCTATCAGCACTGCGTGTTTGTTCCAATCCCTATGATACACGAAACTGCCCGGCTCTTCAATCGCCTCTGAAAGTTTTATTCCTCGAAAACCAGAACCTTGAGCCGGTATAGCTTCTCTTCTCCCGGCGCAATCGTCTTGAGGCTGCCGTTCTCTCTTGCATCCGCCATGCCGTTGATGGTGCCGTTGCAGGGCTCCAGGCCCGTAACGAAAGTGCCCTTGGCCAGCATCTTCCACTGCACAAAGTGATCCAGCGTGCTCTTATCGAAGAGAATTTTCAGCCCCAGTTTTTCCTGCGGGTTATAGATGCCGGCCGTGGCCCAGCCGTTTTCATCCGTCTCCAAATCGTGATAGTAGCACATCTCCTCGTAGCCTGCCGCCGGTGGGGTGATCTCCAGATATTTCTCCACATGATCCGCCGCATGCTGCGTTCTGGGCGTCACTTTCTTTGTGGGCAAAATCAGCTGAGACTTTTCGCAAAGCAGCGGATAGCCCATATTGAAATGATAGAGCACCATCAGCGGGGATTCCTCGAACCCATTGTTGAGCACTTTATCCTGCAAGTCGATTTCATTTGTGCCATATCGGATGGTCACCGTGCGCTTGAGCAACAGCTGCGTCCCATAGCCGTTATCCCGCATGATTGCCGAAATGCTGACTGCCGGCGCTCCGTTTTCCTCAAAATAGTGAATGTTTACATGCTCTGCCGGCACAGAGGTAATATTGCCATGCGGGCCGTAATACGCGCCGTTCTCCTGGCAGGGCAGGCCGATATTGCGCAGGCCGCAGGTCAGCATCATGCCGCCAAAAAACATCTGCCCCATGCCGCCGGCCTCTTCCGCAAAATAAGCGGGCGCGGCGATTCCCGTGGGCGTAAAGAAGTTGAGCGTCTGCCCCTTGTATTTGAGGCGGTAGAAATCCATCCCGCGATCGGGCAGCAGTGTCAGCTCCAGCCCCGCGCCATTGCTGATATCGATGGCCCGCACGCCCTCTGCCTTTCCGCCCATCAGGCGGTATTCCTTCACTTCAAACACCTGGGCGATATCCCCAATGTATTCCCGCAGTTTTTTAAACTCCATTGTTCTCTCCTCCCCTTTTCAAGCCTACCAGGCAATTTCTTCTATTGCAATCTCTCCCGCGCACCGCTCGAAATGCAGCCGCTGCACCGGAGCATCTTTACAAAGCAGCGCTCTGCCCGCCGCCGCGCTGCGCAAAAGCGCCTCTCCCGCGCCATGCTGCGCCGCGTGGGCAAGCCCGGCCGCCGCCCCGGCCCGCATTCCTTTGCGCTCTCCAGAGATGGGCGCAGAGAAGGCCTGCTCA
>JAHZHM010000268.1 GCA_019420265.1 Clostridiales bacterium | reverse complement strand
AAGATATCAAAGAAGTGAAACGCGGCAGAATCAAAGAGTATGCGGAGAGAACGGGTGCAGAGTATCATGAAGGCTGCTCGGGTATCTGGACGATTCCCTGCGATATCGCGCTTCCCTGTGCAACGCAGAATGAGCTGGATGAAGAGGGCGCGAAAGCGCTGGTGAAAAACGGCTGCTATGCGGTAGGCGAGGGTGCAAACATGCCCACCACGCTGGAGGCGACCAAATACTTCCAGGCAAACGGCGTTTTGTTTGCGCCGGGCAAAGCTTCCAACGCCGGCGGCGTATCCGTCTCTGGCCTGGAAATGACGCAGAACAGCATGCGCCTCTCCTGGACGTTTGAAGAAGTGGATGCGAAACTCAAAGACATCATGGTCAATATTTATCATCAGTGCCGTGATGCCGCAAAAGAGTATGGCAAGGAAGATAACTTCGTGGTCGGCGCGAATATTGCCGGCTTTGAGAAGGTCGCAAAATCCATGCTGGCGCATGGCGTTGTCTAAAGCGAATGAAAAAAGCACCCGCAAGGGTGCTTTTTTCATTTCTATAACACGTTATGTTAGAAATTTGGGTGGAATACGAGGATTAAGGCGGAAGGGGGACAGTTGTTTTCGGCCATATGAGTAGATGATTCATATTTATAATCGTCTGGTAAAGCGTTCCAATTCTGTGTATAATTATATTATTGGAATAGATTATTATATTAGCGAAAGCGAATGGGGCTTTTAACTAAAAAATCATCTGTCGGTTCATTTTCTGCGAATACTCAAAGTGCTCAATAGTGAAAAGCCAGATTCTGAATATTTGTGAATGGAGGGGAAACCTGCATGAAGATGAAGAAAAGGTTGTACCTATCTCTCGCGTTGCTCACATTTTTTCTATTGTCTGCATGTGTGCCAAAAGAAAGCGAAGCTCCTGCAATAAGCCCAGATCCAACAGTAATAGTAACCCTGGGAGAGCCACCGAGTTTCGTATACAAAGATAGAGAATTCCGAAGATTAGTTCGCCGTCAATATGGAAAGAAAAAGATTATTGGAGCAGAAGTGAGTAGGTATGACGGCTTGCCGCCTTCGGATTGCTTTTTAGCTCGGTCATTCTCTTTTCAGACCCCCAAGCTAACTGCGGTCTACTGGATGGAAGATGGACAGGAAGTGTGTTATGCACTTTCTAATACGGCGGAATTGACAGCAAAACAGCGTCTTGACCTGGAGCGGCAGTTACAAGCGTATGCTGGGGAGCGAGGGCTAAGGTACAGTTATTTCTATAGCCAGCACTTTATGATTGCTGCTTTTGCAAAAGAAGATCCAGAGCTTTGGGTTCGTTTTGCACTAGAAGCATATCAAAACGATCCGGAGACAGTCTATGTCCTGGATGAAGCGGAAATAAGATTGCAGCACCAAGTTCTGCTGGAACATACGATATTAGAGATTCAGACAAAGATAAATTTTGAATAATAGAATGATAAAAAAGAGCAGAAAACCTCTGCTCTTTTTCTATAGCGTTTTTATAGCGACTCCACAAAAGCCTCCAGTCGATTCAGCCCTTCCTCCAGCTCTGGCTGGCTATAGCAATAGGAAAGGCGGATATGCCCATCCGTGCCAAAGCAAGCGCCGGGCACAGCAGCCAGCTTGCTCTCGCGAATCATGCGCATGCAAAACTCCTCGGAAGAAAGGCCGTATTTTTCAATGGAAGGGAAGCAATAGAAGGCCCCTTCTGGCCTTGGCGTTTGCAGCCCCATTTTCTCCAGCCGCATGCACATATAATCACGGCGCTGGCGATACTGCGTGATCATAGGCGCGGGATCATATGCCAGAGCTTGCTCGCAGGCAGGCTGCAAAAACGAAACAGCCGAAACCACCGTATAGGAATGCAGCTTGATGAGCTGTTCGGCAACGGGGGCGGCGGCCAAAACATAGCCCATGCGCCAGCCTGTCATGGCATAGGGCTTGCTGAAGCTTTGCACCACGATGATTTTTTCGCGGATCTGCTGGAACTGAGAAAAGCTTGGGCAATCGCAATAGGCGAGCTGCGCGTAGACATCGTCGCAAATGACGAAAATATCCCGATCCCGCACAAGCTCATAGATCCCCTCCAGCGTTTTCTGATGATAGACTACGCCGGTGGGGTTGTTGGGCGAGTTGAGTAAAATCGCCTTGGTGCGCTCTGTGATGCACGAAGCAAGGGCATAGGCATCGATCTGAAAGCCGCTCTCTTTGGTGTGAAGCGGAATCATCGTGCCGCCGGATAGGCGAATGATGGGCTCATAAACACCAAAGGCCGGGATGGGGACGATAACCTCGTCCCCGGGATTCAAAATCCCACGCAGCGCCAGAAAAAGCCCCTCCGTCGCACCGTCTGCGATGATCACCTCTTCTGGGCGATAGCA
>JAHZHM010000267.1 GCA_019420265.1 Clostridiales bacterium | reverse complement strand
TCACGGAATCCGGCATGATGATCACCGTCTGATATCCTTTAACGGCGCCAATCAGCGCCAGCCCAATCCCCTGGTTGCCGCTCGTAGGCTCGACAATCACCGTATCTGGGCCAATCAGCCCTTCCTCTTCCGCTTTAGCGATCATATTATAGGCCGTGCGCGTCTTGATCGAGCCGCCTACATTCAGCCCCTCATATTTTACTAAAACCTGCGCGCTATCCGGCTCCACCATATGGCTTAGCCGAATCATCGGCGTATTGCCCATCGCCGCAAGCACATTATCATAAACCATGCAAAACCTCTCTTTAAGCAAAATGCAAAATCATGCCATCTTTGTGTTCTATTTATTATATAACGCAGCGGTCTTTTTTGAAACAATTTTCTCAAATTTTGCTTGGCATAAAATGCGCGCGGCGCTCCATACTATCAAAAATGAAAGGAGCAGCAGCATGTCAAAAGAAGAAAAACGCAGAAAGTTCAGCGAAGAATCGTCGGATCCATTCTACGACATTATGAAAACCGCTTCCACCACAGAATGCACTGGGCTCGTTCCCTCGGGCATTTTAGACGAATCCGAATCCGAAGCGTATGGTGAGCTATACGCCATTCATCCGCCCAAAGCGCCAGAGGATGGCGAAGAACATTTCATTCGTTAAAAAAGAAGCCGAATTGGCTTCTTTTTTGCTATATTTTTTATATCATCCTTTATGAATAGCGCCGCATGGGTTTGTTTGCGATTCTCTTGCGCCGCGCCGTCTTTTTTGCGCTGGATTTTCTCCAGGAGCTGCAAAAAACTTTCCGCATCAGATCAGCCGGGAGAATGAGCATGGAGATGAGCAGCGTCAGCCGCATTTCTCTGGCACTCAGGCCCACCGTCCGGAAAAGCGGCCCGCCGAAATACACCATGAGGATTTGTATCAAGATGACCGACACCATGATAAACAAAAAGGCCATGTTTTTGCGCAAGTTCGCAAACAAGTTGATCCTGGGTGTTCTGGCATTGAACGCGTTAAAGACACCGCTAAAGATAAAGAGCGTAAAGAACGCAGTCAAAAAAGGCAGCTGACTTTGGCTATATCCAAAGAAATTTTTCATCGCGCCAGAGCACAGGAAGAACAGGCACAGAGCGACCGTAAAAATTCCGTCAAAGAAGATTTGCTGCGTCATGGCGCGGTTGAGCACAGGCTCTTCCCGCCGTTTGGGTGGCTCTTTCATAAATTCCGGCAGCGGCGGCTCTCCAGAAAAAGCCATGCCCGCCAGTGTATCCATGATGATGTTGATCCAAAGCATCTGCATGACGGTAACCGGCGTATCAATGCCAATAAAAGGCCCGATAATGGAGACGCTGACAGCACAAAGGTTCATAGTCAGCTGATATACTAGGAATTTGCGAATGCTTTTGAAGATCGTGCGCCCATAGAGAACGGCCTTTGCAATAGACGCGATATTGTTATCCAAAATGACAATATCGCTCGCCTCTTTGGCGACTTCCGTCCCGCTTCCCATGGCAAATCCCACATCTGCCCGCTTGAGCGCCGGAGCGTCGTTCATGCCGTCTCCCGTCATTCCGACAACCAGCCCCGCTTCCTGCGCAATGCGCACGAGCCTGCTCTTATCCGAAGGCAATGCCCGGGCTACAACTCGGATATTTTTCAAACAAAGGCTGAGCTGCGCATCCGTCATTTGCGCAATTTCATCGCTGGTCAGCACCGCCTTTTCCTTGTGAAGCCCCATGATCCCCAGTTTTGAAGCGATGGAAACGGCGGTTTTCCGGTTGTCTCCCGTAATCATGACAAACTGGATACCTGCGTTCTCAATTTCTCTGATGGCTCCCTTGGCTTCTGGGCGCAAGTCGTCCAAAATGCCCACCAGGCCAAGCAAGGCCAGATTTTCAAAATCGCCTTTTTCCGAAACTGCCGAACTAGATGTGGCCAGCGCCAGCACGCGCATCCCGCGCTCTGTGAGCGCATCCCATTTCTTTTGTATCTTTTCTTTGGAGAGCGGGCAGTATTTTCCCTCCGCATCCAGATACCGCGTGCAG
>JAHZHM010000266.1:5626-6052 GCA_019420265.1 Clostridiales bacterium | reverse complement strand
TAACGTGGATACTGAAGATAAGCTATACGGCTTCCTATGCGGAATGCTTGCCCAGAACTTCGATATTTCGGCCATTTATATGGATGCGTTTTTGCACATGATCGGCAAAACGCCGGATGAGCTGACAGAATTCTTTACAGAGCTGGATATCTTGGCGGATAAGAATAATCTGAAGATTGTGCTCAATGTCAGCGCGGATATCGCAAACATCCCAGAACTTTTAAAACAATATGTCATCTAGCCCTTTTAAGGCCGCGGCAATGCCCTGCGGCCTTTTTGTTTGCTGCGGCTTCTGGCAAAAATACGCGGCAGAGCCCGGAGTTGCTTATTGAATGCCCAAAGACGGCGTGCTATAATCTATATGTACCAACATATATTTGGAGGAATAGGATGAATTTAATCAGCACAAGAAATTCCGGCGAGAGC
>JAHZHM010000266.1:2298-5605 GCA_019420265.1 Clostridiales bacterium | reverse complement strand
GACGGCGGGCTTTTCGTTCCGGAAGTTTTCCCGATCATTACGCTGGATATGTTTACAGAGCTGGGAAAGATGCCTTATCATAAAGTGGCGGCGCGGGTGCTTTCCGCCTTTTTTGGTTTTAGTGATGAAACGGCGGAGAATATGACGCGCTCTGCCTATGCCAGGTTCGACGACCGGGAGGTTGTCCCGATTCAGAAGCTGGGGGATAAGGAATACGTCATCGAGCTGTTCCATGGGCCGACGCTGGCCTTTAAGGATATGGCGCTGCAGGTTTTGCCCAGGCTGATGGAGCGCGCCCTGCAGGGGGCCGAGCAGGATGTTCTGATCCTGACGGCAACATCCGGCGATACGGGCAAAGCTGCGCTGGAGGGCTTTTGTGATGTCCCCAGAACGCGCATCGCGACGTTCTATCCGGCAGACGGAGTCGCCCAAATGCAGCGGCTGCAAATGGTAACGCAAGAGGGCGAGAACACCTATGTCTGCGGCGTGCAGGGCAATTTTGACGATGCACAGACGGCCGTCAAACGCTTGTTTGCCGACCCGGCATTTGTGCAGGCTGTGGCGGAAAAAGGATATACGCTCTCCTCCGCAAACTCCATCAATTTTGGCCGGCTCTGCCCGCAGATTGCCTACTATCTCTACGCTTATGCGCGGTTAGTGGCGGCGGGAGAGATTCGCCTGGGAGAGGAAGTCAATATTGCGGTGCCGACGGGAAACTTTGGCAATATTTTGGCGGCCTATTATGCCAAGCGCATGGGGCTGCCGGTGGAGCGGCTCATCTGCGCTTCCAATAAAAATACCGTTTTGACGGATTTCTTTGAGGGCGGCGTTTATTCTGCAAACCGCGAGTTTTACCGGACCATCTCGCCCTCTATGGATATTCTCATTTCCAGCAATCTGGAGCGCTTGCTCTTTGAGCTATATGATAGAAACCCGGGATATATCCAGGAGCTCATGCACGAGCTGAATGAAAACGGGCGCTTTACGGTGGATACCAACATCAAAGTGCGGATGTCTCGGGATTTTTATGCTGGATTTGCAGATGAATATCCCACCATGCGCACCATCAAAAAGATGTTTGATACCTATGGCTATTTGATGGATCCGCATACGGCTGTGGCGCAGCATGTTTATGAGCAGTATAACAAGCTGATGGGGACGAGAACGCCGACCATTCTGGCGGCTACGGCGAGCCCCTTCAAATTCTCAGAAGATGTGCTGTTCTCCATCAACAAGGAGCGCGTGGACGATCCGTTCCTGGCGGCGCAGAAGCTATCCAGCCTGGCAGAAATGCCCATTCCCGAAGCGATTGGCAAGCTGGCGCATAAAAAGCAGCGGTTTTCGGATGTCGCCCGGGCAGAGCAGCTGGGCAAAATGGTTCTGGAGAACCTATAGAAGAGGAAAAAACTATGGCAGAAGCGGAAAAGAAGATTATATTTAGCGGCATTCAGCCCTCGGGAAACCTGACGCTGGGCAACTATTTGGGCGCCCTTAAAAACTGGGTTGCGCTGCAGGATGACTATCACTGCTATTACTGCGTGGTGGATATGCACGCGATCACTGTGCGGCAGGATCCGGCAGAGCTGCGCAGAAGATGCGGCGATCTCGTGGCGCTGTATCTGGCGGCGGGGCTGGATCCCGAGAAAAACACCATCTATATTCAGTCGCACGTCAGCGCGCATGCCGAGCTGGCCTGGATTTTAAATTGCTACACTTATATGGGCGAGCTCAACCGCATGACGCAGTTTAAGGAGAAAGCGCAGCGGCATCCGGATAACCTCAATGCCGGGCTGTATACCTACCCCGTTCTGATGGCGGCAGATATTTTGCTTTATCAGACGGATATGGTGCCGGTGGGTGTGGACCAGAAGCAGCACCTGGAAATCGCCAGAGATATTGCGATGCGCTTTAATAAGATTTACGGCGATGTTTTTAAAATTCCCGAGCCGTATATCGGCAAGGCCAGCGCCAAGATCATGAGCCTGCAAGAGCCGGAAAAGAAGATGTCCAAATCCGATCCCAACGAGAATGGGTTTATCACGCTGCTGGATCCGCCGGATGCCATTCGCCGCAAGATTCGGCGCGCTGTAACGGATAGCGATGGGGAAATCCGCTATAGCGAGGAGAAGCCTGGCGTTTCCAACCTGCTCTCCATTTATGCGGCAATTCACCATATGGAGCCCGAGCAGGCAGAAAAGGAGTTCGCTGGGCAGGGATACGGCGTGCTCAAAGATGCCGTGGCAGATGCGATTGTCGGTGAACTGGAGCCGCTGCAAAAGCGCTTTTATGAGATCCGCGCAGATAAGCAGCTGATCAACGCTATCATGCAGTCGGGGGCGGAAAAGGCGCAGAAAGCCGCCAACAAGACGCTCTGGAAGGCGCAAAAAAAGATTGGCTTCGGCCCGCGCAAGTTTTAAAAAAGAGCGGCAAACCTGCCGCTCTTTTTTCTCATAGTGAAGAGGCAGGATTGATCTGGGAGGAGATAGTTTGAAAAGAAGATACAAGGCGATTTTAGCGGCGGCAATGGCAGTTTGCCTGTTGGCGGGATGTGCGCCAACGCCGCCGGAGCAAGAGTCTGCCCCGGCGGAATCTGGCTCTGCGCCGACGATTTTTGCGGATGCCGTGGCCAATTTTGAGCAGCTGCAGTTTGAGACGGAAGATCTGGAGGGCAATGCCCAAAGCAGCAAGGAGCTCTTTGCCGCGCACGATCTGACGCTGGTCAATATCTGGGCCACATGGTGCGGCCCCTGCATCGAGGAGATGCCTGCGCTGGAGAAAATCTACCAGGAAGGGGAGATTGGCGTTGTTGGCATCGCTGTGGAAAGCGAAAAACAGGAGACGGCCGAGCTGGCAGCGGAGATTGTGGCCGAGCTGGGCGTGACATACCCAAATTTGCGGCCGACACAGGAGATGATTCGGGATTTCTTGGCGGATGCTGCCTATCTGCCCACGACGATTTTTGTGGACAGCGATGGAAAGGTGGTTGGCGGCGGGCTGTATATCGGCGGGCGCGGCGAACTGGAATGGAGAGATACCATTGAAAGTGTGCAAAAAAGCATGGAAGAATAGCCTTTGGGCGCTGCTCTTGTTGGGCGGCATTGCGCTGATGGCGGCAGGTGCGGCGCGGGGCGAGCTGGGCGTCGTTTTGGCGCGGGCGACGAATATCTGTATGGAGTGTATTGGAATTGGGTAAGATGCGGCGCGCGATACAGACAGCGACCTCGCTCGCTGCAAATAGTTATGTGATTGGCTTTCTGAAAGGAAAGATCTATCGGGGAAGCCTGAAAAATCTGTGTGTTCCCGGACT
>JAHZHM010000266.1:0-2288 GCA_019420265.1 Clostridiales bacterium | reverse complement strand
TTGCTATTCTTGCCCTGGCGCGCTCTTCTCCTGTCCTTTAGGAGGGCTGCAGGGCGTCATTGGGAGCCGCCAATATCAGCTTTCGCTCTTTTTTATCGGCTTTTTTATGGCCATTGGGGCGCTCTGTGGTCGGTTTGTCTGCGGATTTTTGTGCCCATTTGGTTTTTTGCAGGAACTGATTCATAAAATTCCCAGCAAAAAAATCCGGCAGTTTAAAGGAGATATGCTGCTGCGGTATTTGAAATACGCCATTTTGCTGCTGTTTGTCCTGCTCTTGCCCATGTTTGCGGTGGATGCCTTCGGGCAAGGAGAGGCGTGGTTTTGCAAATACATTTGTCCGGCGGGAACGCTGGAGGGCGGGGTACTTTTGCCACTGTTAAATCACGGTTTACGCACCGCAATCGGTGCGCTTTATCATTGGAAAATCGGCATTTTGATTGTGCTTTTGCTGCTCTCCATCGCCATCTACCGGCCGTTCTGCAAATATCTTTGCCCGCTGGGCGCCATCTATGGGCTGTTTAACCGAGTGGCGCTGCTGCGTTATCGGGTGGATGGGGAGCGCTGTATCCAGTGCGGCGCATGCCAGAGGGCGTGCAAAATGGGCGTAGATATTACAAAGGGAATCCATCTTTCCGAGTGCGTTTTCTGCGGAGATTGCAAGGCCGCATGCAAAGCAGGGGCGATCTCATTCGGGAAGGCGAAACAGACGTGCCAGCAGGAAAGAGAGAAAGTTTGATAAAATTTTGCAGGAATGCAGGAATACAGAGAGAATATAGCGAATTATTTCATGTATGCAATTCTATTTTGATCATCATACACATCATAAATTAAATGGAGGTTTGGCATGACCAAATATATTGTAGCGCACGATTTTGGTACAAGCGGCAATAAATCCACTCTGTTTACTACAGAGGGAAAATGCCTGGGCAGCATCACAGTTCCTTACCCGACGGATTATTCCAACGTCGTTTGGGCGGAGCAGAAGGGCGAGGATTGGTGGAAGGCGTTCTGCGAGAGCACCAAGACGCTGCTCAAAGATGTCGATAATAAAGACGTTCTTTGCGTAAACTTTGACGGCCACTATCCGGGCTGCCACTGCATCGATAAAGATGGCAAAGAGCTCTATCCGGCTATGATCTGGCAGGATATGCGCGCAGAGGCGGAAGCGAAGGAGATCAGCGCCAAGACGCCTAACTGCAACTTCGGCTGGCGGCAGGATGGCCTGCTCAACAGTGTTTGCACACTGCCCAAGCTCATGTGGGTGCGCAACAATATGCCAGAAATTTATGAGAAAACCTATAAAGTTCTGGCTTGCCCGAACGACTATATCATCCTGAAACTGACGGGCAAATTCGCCATCGACCACACCAACGCCGAGAGCACGGGCTTCTATGATCCGGCAATTCAGGATTGGTCTGACGAGATTTTGGAGGCTGCCGGCATGAGCCGCGATGTGCTTCCGGAAATTCACAACATGACGGATATCATCGGCGAAGTTCCTGAAAAATATGCAGAAGAGACCGGTCTTGCCGCTGGAACCAAAGTTATCATGGGATGCGGCGATGGCCCTGCTTCTTCCATTGGCGCAGGCAATATCGATCCCGGCGATGCGTATATCAGCGGCGGCTCCTCCGCATGGGTTTCCGGCGTGGGCCCCGGCGGAAAACAGCTGGGCGGCACCTGCCAGACGGCGGGCTCTTCCTTCAGCTGGCTGAAAAATGAGATCTGCAAAATCGAGCAGAAGATGGCAGAGGAATCCAACGGAGAGAAAACGGTATTCGATATCATCAATGAGGAAGTCGCCTCGGCGCCGGTTGGCTCCAACGGCGTGATGTTCCTGCCGCACCTGATGGGCGAGCGCGCACCGCGCTGGAACCCCAAGGCGAAAGGCTCTTTCCTTGGCATTACGCTGGCCAACACCCGTGCGGATCTGCTGCGCGCAGTTGTCGAGGGCATCGTTCTGAACCTGAACTGCATTTTGACGGATATTCGCAAGGAAATCGACGTCAATGAGCTGATCATGATCGGCGGCCTTGCAAAAGGCGATGTTGTCCGCCAGATTTTTGCGGACGTTATGAACGCGAAGATCATCAAGCTCAAACATATGGATGAGGTTGCTTCCATGGGCACGGCGGTTATCGGCGGCATTGCAATGGGCATCTTCGAGAATGAGAGAGCGGTTAAGAAATTCCACGAGGTTGAGGCCATTAACGAGCCTAACCCCGAGGCACATGCAATTTACGAGAAGATCATCCCGCTGTTCGACAAGGCATATTTCTGCCAGGTTG
>JAHZHM010000265.1 GCA_019420265.1 Clostridiales bacterium | reverse complement strand
GAAAGTGCCCGGGGCGGATGGATATGAGCTGTATATTGCGGATAGCAAGGATGGCACCTATCGCTTGCTGACGGATATCAAAAACGGAAATATCGAGAACTACGTTTACGGTCCGGAACCCATTGGCGGAGTGAAATACTACAAGGTGCGGCCATATGCGCAGGATGCGGATGGCACGCGCATCTATGGAGCCTATTCCAAGGTGGTAGGCAACGCGCCTGGACTGCTGGCTGGCACGCAGTTCCGTTTCGTCAAAGCGCGGCCGGGGGAGCTGACCAAGCGCAACATCAACTGGGAGAAAGTGCCCGGGGCGGATGGATATGAGCTGTATATTGCGGATAGCAAGGATGGCGCGTATCGCTTGCTGACGGATATCAAAAACGGAAATATCGAGAACTACGTCTATGGCCCAGAGCCCATTGGCGGGGTGAAATACTACAAAGTGCGGCCATATGTGGTGGATCAGGGAAAACGCCATTATGGGGCTGAATCTAAGCCGGTTTGCAATGAGGCAACTCATATTCCCACGACGCGGTTCCGCTTTGTGAAAGTGCGCGATGGAGAGGAAACCAAGCGCAATATCAACTGGGAAAAACTTCCGAATGTCTCTGGGTACGAGATTTATTATGCGACCGAGGCAAACGGGAACTATACCTTGCTGGCAGATATCCCGAACGGCCAGATTGAAAACTATGTCTATGGCCCGGAGCCGGTCAATAACATCAAGCATTACAAAGTGCGCGCATACCAAAAGATCGATGGAAAAAAATACTACGGTGCGTTCTCAGAATCTGTCTATACAGAGCTTCCTACCAAACAGCATATTCACTATCATCAGGGAGATGCCGCCTGGGGGTTTTCCACCTCTGTAAAGAAAAATGCCTGCGTTGTTACGGCGACGGCGATTGTTCTGCAAAATAACGGCATTCAGGCAACGCCGCGCACGGTTTACGATCGCAATGGCGGCAAGACGCCGCTGCATTTTCCGACGATTCTCTCCAAGTTCGGTGCTCAGCCGGTTGCCGCAGTTTCGGCGTCTTCTCCATACTACAACGGTTTTTCGGGCGGCAAAACGTATATTAAAAACCCGGCGGCCAATGGGCGGGCCGCGATCGCCGAAGCGCTCACGCGCAACCCGGAGGGTGTGCTGGTCTATTTCAGCGGCAATGGCAGCCATGCCGTTGTGGCGATGCGCAATGACAACGGCACGATTTACTATAGCGATCCTGGCCGTGTGGCGGCGCGCGGACACAATGTGACGCTGGCCAATACATGGGTTGGCGTTGGCCATGGCATGGGATATGGCAATTTGCAGTATATTATGGCCATCGACTGATGCGCCGCTGGGAAGCAAACAGCAAAATAAAATGGCAATGCGTGTGCATTGCCATTTTTCTATATCAGGCGGGGACCCGTCATTGCGCGCGAACCAGCTCTTCAATGCTATGGATTTCATAGCCATCTGCCCGCCAGGTATCGATCACTTCGCCCAGCACGGCGGCGTTTGTGGCTGAAGTGGAGTGCAGCAGAGCGATCTCGCCGGGATGTGTGCGCGTCAGGATGGTTTTCTTGGCAGCGGCAGTATCCGGCTGTGCGTCGTTGAGCCAATCCTTATAGGCAAAGCTCCAGAAAACCGGGGTGTAGCCCATCTCCTGAACGATTTTCAGCATGGCTTCGCTGTATTTTCCTTCCGGCGGACGCATAAAGCGCGGCATTTGCTCGCCGGTAATTTCCTGATAGAGCTCGCAGAGCCCATCCAGCTCCTTTTGATAGGTGGCGATATCGGTGGTAGCGGAAAGGTCTGCATGGTTTACCGTGTGGTTGCAGACGAGATGCCCCTCATCTTTCATGCGTTTGATAATTTCCGGATTGCTCTTCATATAGTGCCCGGTCACGAAAAAGGCCGCCGGGGCATTTTTTTCCTTTAAAACATCGAGAATTTTTTCAGTATAGCCGTTTTCATAGCCCGAGTCAAAGGTGAGGTAGATGGATTTAGAGTTGGGATCGCCCAGATAGATGAGGTTATAATCGCCAAGAAAGGATGCGTCGTCTGCGACAATGGGCTGCTGGCCATCTTCTCTTGGTTTATAATACCAGCTATAGGATTTCTCCGCCGTATGCGCGACGGTCGTCGTGCTGGGGGCGAGCGTCATATAGACAAGCGCGAAGGCGAGCCCAAACAGGCAGGCGATGCAGCTGCCGATGACAAAATTGCTTTTGCTTCTCATGGAAAACCTCCTGAACCAATTAGTAAAAACTATGAAAACAAATACTTTTTTATGCAAAAGGCTCTAGGAAAATAGAGATGGATATGATAGAATAAGGGTGCAAAATGGAGGCGCATTATGAGAGAGAAAAAGGCCGGAAAGCATAGCAAAAAAAGAGTAAAACCATTTTTGAATATTGCCATCATCGTCTGTGCGCTGGGGGCAGTTATTTGTGTGGGGATTCTGCTTTCCTCCTATTTTGAATATAAAAAAGGCGATGATCTGATGGATGGCATGACGCAATACGTTACCATCCTGCAGGGAGACAACGGCGAAAATGAGGCTTTTACAGTGGATTACGACGCCCTTGCCGCCATCAACCCGGATTTCATCGGCTGGCTTTACCTGGATGGAACGGTCATCAATTATCCCGTTGTGCAGGGGGAGGATAATAGCTATTA
>JAHZHM010000264.1 GCA_019420265.1 Clostridiales bacterium | reverse complement strand
CGCGTTCCAGGGAACCATTTTGAGAAACAGCCCGCCGATGCTAAAACAGATGGCCGAGAGCAGAACGAAGATGACGCCGTGATTTTTCTTTTTCGCAGTTTCCAAAATAATCCTCCCGAGACCGGGGCTTCCCGTGAATTTGGCCGGCAGGAGGGCCCGCGCGGCCGTAGATACCATATCACGGCGGAAAATTTTTGTCAACCGCGCGGCTTGACGCATAGGCCTGTCTATACGTACAATAGAAAAAACAGGCAGAAGGGAGAAGGCCATGCTGGAATACAAATTCGATACGCAGCTTTTGATTGAAGGGGAAAACCTGGATGAGGATGAGATAAACGCCTATATCCGGGCGCATTTTGAGGGCGACAGTTTGCTGGCTGTGGGCAGTGAGAGCCTCATCAAAATTCATTTTCACACCAACCGCCCGGGGCAAATTCTGGATTACTGCGCCACGCTGGGCGAGATTTACGATGTTGTGGTCGAGAACATGGAGCGCCAGGCAAAGGGGCTGCAGGGCTAGAAAAAGGCCGCTCCCAATCACGGGGCGGCTTTTTTAGAATGCGGGAAAGGGTCTTTCGTAGCCATGGGGCAAAGCCCCATACCCCATTACTAAAAATGTAAAGAGGAGAGCGAAAAGAGAACGTCTGTGCGGGGACAGAGGCTGGTGTGCGCATACGCTTTTTTGACTAAATGATTGCCAGGGGCGCGGGCGGGGGTAGTAGGCTCTGCATCTCTGACGTTCGGGTGCGATGTGTGCGGAGTTGGCAGGTTGTTCTGTTCCAGTATTTTTGTGCAGAAGGTCAAGGGCCGCTCTTAATCATGGGGTTACACCCCATACCCCATGGAAAGGGGCAGTGCGAAAAGGCGGCTTTGCCCGACGCGCACGCTCTGTGCGAGCATGCGATCACTGGCAAAATGACTATTAACGTCGCGTGCGGAGTTGAAAGTCTTTACTGTCCCTGCAATCGGGCATTGCTCTCCGCAAGAGGTGCTGCGCACGGCATACGGAGCTAGCGCGTGCGGGGGGCACAGCCTGTGCGAGCATTTATTTCCTGGCAAACCGGCTGCCAGCTTCGCGTGCAGCTCTGGCAGGCTCCACCATCCAACCATTCGGGTAGCGCCCTCCGCAGGAGGTGCTGCGCACGGCATACGGAGCCAGCGCGTGCGGCAAGCACAGCCTGGGCGAGCATTTATTCCCTGGCAAACCGGCTGCCAGCTTCGTGTGCGAAACTGACAGGCTCCACCATCCAACCATTCGGGTAGCGCCCTCCGCAGGAGCGGGTATCAAAAAAGGAGCAAAATTGCTCCTTTTTTATTGCGGGGAAAGTGCCTCGCTTGGCTGGCCGCTCTCTGCCAGCTCCATCATGCCCGGCCGCGAGCTATTATTGCCCTGGGGCGCCTCACTGCGGGTGATGAGAATCGTGGCTGCTGTGGCCGCGGCTAAAAAGATAGCCAGCAACGCGACGAGCAGTATCCACCAGCGGCGTCTCTTTTTCGGCTTTTCCGGCGCGCGCTCTGCGCCCGGCAGCAGATGAATCTCCTCGCCGAGATTGCCAAACACATAGTAGCCGGAAAGCGGCATAACTCTGCCCTGCTTCCATCCGAAAAAGCCCCGGTGCCCCTGGACGGGGTCTATCACATAGGCGATCTGATAGGGCAGGTTGAAAAAGTTTTCCTGAATAAACATATCGTGCTGGGACAGGAACACGCCGTAGCCCGGGTGCGTATGCTGCCAGCCCAGGATGCGCATGCCAGAAAAGCGCTCTTCTAACTGCTCTGAGACATACTGCCAGGTTTCATGCGTAAACGTCAGCGAGGCGGAGGAGGCATCGGCATAGCGCGCCTCGATAAACCCGGCGACAATGGCGCACAGCTGGCCATCCTGCGTGGTATAATCGCCCACCAGAAAGCAGCCCGTCTCCCGGCGCAAATCAAAACTGGCCAGCGCATCCATCTGATGCAGCAAATCCTGGCCGATATACAGGCGCAAATCTCCCTCGCCAATCTGGCCGACCTGCACGGCGTTCTTGGGAATTTCCCACTGCTGGCGCGGGGTCTCTTCCCCGGATAGAAACGTGATCTCGAAATCTTCTTGGTTCAAGCTAACTCCTTAGATATACAGCGAACAGATCAGCGCGATCAGGTAGACGCCGATAATCGTGCCGGCGATTATGGGATGCGCCAGGCGCACGCCGCCCTTATCCGCATATTCGATGAGCCGATTTTGTTTGCTCAGGCGCTGCACCAGCTTCATCTCTTTTTCCACGTGGCTTTTATAGATGTTGTTGCCGAACATGCCGAAGAGAATGCAGAAAAGCAGCGGTGCCACAGGCCATGCGTAGGCCAAAATCGCCGCCAGGATAATCTGGCCGAGCAGCGAGAGATAGCCCCAAAGGTACATTCTGCGGTAGATAAGCCAGAAAGACGTGAGGCAGCAGGCCGCCCAGTTCCAAGTTAGCTGGCCGCTTTGCAGCTGTGCAAACTTCTTCTCATAGTATACCTCATTTTGGCCAAGAAACAACCTTCTTTCCTCGGCAAATTCCTCGGGCGTGAGCGGGGCGGCCGCTCTGGGCTGAGGAATGGTATAGGAAGGGACGCGGTATGTCCCCAGCGGGGGCGTATAGACGGGGCGGGCCTGGCCCTGGGGAGCCGCGCCGGGCTGTGCACTCCCGGGCGCGCTGGCGCCATAGGCATTGCCACCGGGCTGGGCGGCACCGTAAGCGCCATAAGGCTGGCCGCCGGGCTGGGCGGCCGCGGAGCCTGCCGGGCGATACGCGCTCTGGCCATAGGCCGCGCGCTGAGACGGGGCGGAAGTTTGGCCAGCGCCCTGGCCCACCGCACCATAGGGCGCAGCCGATGCCCCGCCCGCCGCGCTCTTGCTTCCCTGTTTTTTGATGGCATCATACGGCCGGGTTGGGTCTACCGCGCCGCCCAGTCTCGCGCCGCATTCCTGGCAGAAAACCGCCTGGGCGGCATTTTTTGTGCCGCATTTGGGGCAGACCGGGCCGCCGGCCTCCGTTTGAGCATTGGTTTGCATCTGCCCGCCGCTGGCCGCGGAACGGGTGCGGCTTCCCTGCTTTTTGATGGCATCGTAGGGGTGGGCGGCATCCGCGCCGGGCTGTTCCTGCTGAGCCGGGCGGTAGAGCCTAGCGCCGCATCCATAGCAAAAGGCGGCATTTGCCGGGTTTTTCGTGCCGCAGTTTTGGCAGAAGGTGCCGTCTGCCTGGGATGAGGGCGCTTGCTGTGCCAGCTGTTTGCCGCAGGCATAGCAGAAGGCGGCGTTTGCCGGGTTATGCGCACCGCAGGCCGGGCAGAGCCGCTGGGCAGGGTCCGCGGATTGCGCTTGCGTTTGGGCGTAGGAGCCGGCCTGTTCGGGCGCAGCCCCAGCCTGGGATTGCGCCGCACCGCCAGCGGTGCTCCAAGCGGCCTGGGCCGTTTGCCCGGGTACGGCTGCGGTTTGCTGTGGCTCCGTTTGCGCCGAAATGGGCTGGCCAGAGGCGGCAGAGGCCGTTGCGGAATTGGATGCGGCAAAAGCCTGCATTTGCCCCGTCGCAAAAGCGCCGGGGTTTTGCGGCGCTTGCTCGGCCGCGGTTTGCCCGGGCGCGGCCGCGCTCCCGGATGCGGCTGAAGCGGCCTGGGCCATCCTGGCACCGCAATGCGCGCAGAAGATGGAATCGCCAATATTTTGCGCGCCGCAGTTTGGGCAGAGTTTGCCCTCCCCTGTCGCCGCGCCATAGGCCATGGGCTGCGCCCCAAAGGCCGGCCGCTCTATCTGCTGGCTCTGGCCCGCAAAGGCATAGCCGTTTTGCCCGTAGACCGGCCGCTGATAGGCCGCGCTCTGAGCGGAAGCGGCAGTTTTCTGCGCGCCTTCGGCCATCATCTGGCTATAGGCCTGGTCGTCCAGGCCGCGGATCGTCCCCTGGCAGCCGAACGTCGTGCAGCCCTGGTTCTCGATCCAGCAATCCTTATGGTGCGGCATCTCGCAGGCACTGCACTGCACAATTTCGTCGCCCTCTGCAAAAGCGGTCTTGCAATAGGGGCAGATTTTTCCGATGTATTCCTTTGTGGTGTGCCCGGTTTTATCCATTTGCATCCTCCTGGCTGGGGGCCGGCTCTCCTTCTCCTGCCGCGGGGCTGGCCTGCGGCTGGGCAGGCTGCGCATCCTGCGAGGGCTGGGGCGAGAGGCCCAGCAAATCCTCTATGGCCGAAATGCGCGTATCCATGCCCTTCTGCTCCTGCGCGATGACGGCAAAATTCAGCCTGGCTTCATCCAGCAGATTCCCCACATTGGCGCTGAGCATGTTCACCTGTTCATTCAGCGAGACGACCTGGAACCCCAGCATGACCACCACCGCCGAGAGCACGACGAGCAGCGCCGTCTGAATGCCGGCCAGCACGCCGCCGCCCTTTTCCGG
>JAHZHM010000263.1 GCA_019420265.1 Clostridiales bacterium | reverse complement strand
TGCGCTTATTGCCGTATTTGGTCTTGCAGCTGCACCCCATGCACGCGCCAAACCCACAGGCCATTCGCTCCTCAAAGCTCAGCTGCCCGCTGCAATCGCAGCAATCCGCTACCGCTCGCAGCATTGGTTCGGGCCCGCAGGCACAGAAATAGTCGTAATCAAAGGCGCTCTGGCTGATCGCATCCGTCACAAAGCCCTTGATTCCCACGCTTCCGTCAGCCGTCGCAACGGCCGTCTCGCAGCCCAGAGCACGGAGCTGCTCCGCATAAAAGCAATCCTTTTCCGTGTTGAAACCCAGCACAATGCGAGGCGTTTTCCCTTCTTTTATCAGGCATTTTGCCAGATAATACATTGGCGGCACGCCCACTCCGCCGCCAATGAGCAGGGGCTTTTGCCCGCATTTGGCAAGGTCGTATCCATTTCCCAGGCCGGTGAGCAGCGAAAAGCAGTCTCCCGCCTTTGCATTCGCCATTTTTTCCGTCCCAACACCGACGGCTTTATAGATGAGCGTCAGTAAATCGCCATTCAAATCGCAAACAGAGATTGGCCGCCGCAAAAAGAGCCCGTCGATTTCCACATTCACAAACTGCCCCGGAGCAGAGATGGCGCTGGTGTCTCCCTGCAGCACCATCTCATAGACACTCTGGGCAATTTGCTTGTTTTGTTTTACGATAAATAGGCCGTCTTTTCGCATATTGCCCCCTAGACCGCATCGATAGGCTCAACGCCCACGGTTACTTCTTCCAAAACATCCAGCAGCACCCGAACTGTCTCCAGCGAGGTGAACATGGCGACGTTATTTTCTACTGCGCAGCGGCGGATGACCCACCCATCCGAATCCTGCATGGGCGAAGCATCCACATCTCTGGTATTGATGACGTAGTTCACATGCCCTTTTCTCAGCGCCGAAGGGATTTCATCGCTTCCTTCGCTGATTTTTGCGACGGCATGCGTGCGAATGCCATTTGCTTTCAGATAGTTCGCCGTGCCCTGCGTCGCCTCGATGTTAAAGCCGAGGTCATAGAATCTACGAATGAGCGGCAGCGCCGTCTGCTTATCGCAATCCGCAATCGTGGCGAGAATCGTTCCGTATTTCGCTATCTTCATGCCGGATGCCTGAAGCGCTTTGTAGAGCGCTCTGGTCAGCTTCTTGTCGTAGCCAATGGCCTCGCCTGTGGATTTCATCTCAGGAGAGAGATAGGTATCCATGCCATCCAACTTGGAGAAGGAGAATACCGGCGCTTTGACAAACCACATCTGTTTTTCTTTCGCATAAAGCTCTGTGAGCCCCTGCTCTTTCAGGCTCTTGCCCAGGATGGCAAGCGTGCCGATATCGGCCATGGAGTATCCCGTGGCCTTGGAGAGGAAAGGAACTGTTCGGGAAGAACGAGCGTTCAGCTCGATGATATAGACGTTATCCTCCTTATCGACGATAAACTGAATGTTGAACAGGCCGATGATGCCCACCGCCAGCCCAAGCCGCTTGGTATAGTCGATAATCGTATCTTTGACTTTCTGGCTCGCCGTAAAGGGCGGATACACGCTGACGCTATCGCCCGAATGAATGCCGGTTTTCTCTACATGCTCCATAATGCCCGGAATGAACACATCCACCCCGTCGCAGACCGCATCCACTTCCATCTCCCGGCCCATGATATACTGGTCGACCAGCACGGGCTGCTTATGGCTAATCTGCACGGATGTGTTCATATATTCCCGCAGTGCCTGCTCATCGCCGAC
>JAHZHM010000262.1 GCA_019420265.1 Clostridiales bacterium | reverse complement strand
CGGGCGGCATGCTGCAAAGGGCAGCGCTCTGCGTCGCGCTGGCCTGCCAGCCAAAGCTGCTCATCGCAGACGAGCCCACCACCGCCCTGGATGCGACGGTGCAGGCCGAAATTTTGCAGCTGCTGGCGCGGCTGAAGCGGGAGCTGGGCATGGCGATGCTGCTGATTACGCACGATTTTGGCGTGGCCGCCCAGCTTGCGGATACCATTGCCGTCATGCGCGCAGGCAAATTTGTCGAGCAGGGCCGGGCGGAGGAAGTGCTCTATACCCCCGCTCACCCCTATACTTGGAGCCTGCTGGCCGCTCTTCCCGGGGCGGAAAATTTGCCGCAAAAAGGGGCGGCGGAGCCTGGGCAAACGGCGCGCTCCGGTCCACGAGGCGATTGTGCCGCCTCCCCGGCTGGCGCGCCGCTGGAGAAGGTATCAGGCCCTTGTGTACAATCGAACGCCATAGAACCGCCCGGCTGTGCACAGGCATCTTTGGAGCATAGCCCTGCTCCGGGCACCGCGCCAGGGCAGGAGGAGGCCTTGCCCAATCACATCCCGCTAACCGCCCGCGCCGCTCAAAAATCACAAAATGCCGCCCAGTTTTTCCCGAACGCGCCGGGAGGGCCTTCCGGTCCGGCCAGCAATGTCCCGAATGCATCAGGAGAGCTGCCCGATTCGGCCGGCGCTGCCCTAAATGTGCTGGGAGAGTGGTCTGGCTGTGCGCAGGCATCTTTGGAGCATAGCCCTGCTCCGGGCACCGCGCCAGGGCAGGAGGAGGCCTTGCCCAATCACATCCCGCTAACCGCCCGCGCCGCTCAAAGACCACAAAATGCCGCCCAGCTTTTCCCGAGCGCGCCGGAAGATCCGCACATCCCGGTCAGCGCTGCCCAAAGTGTGCCAGGAGAGCTGCTCGGTTCGGCCCGCATCGCCCAAAGAGCGCCGGAAGAGCTGCCCAGCCGGGCCTGTGTCGTCCCAAATGCGCCAGGAGAGCAACCCAGTCCCGCTAGCACCGTCCAAAACGCGCCGGAAGAAAAACAAAGAGCGCCGGAGGATGCCGCGCCATCCTCTTTTTTGGCCGGGCATGGGCATCCCGCATCTTTGGCGAATGCTGCCCCGCCCGAAAAGAGCGCCGCGCAGGTCGCCCAGTCCAACCAAATCTTTGCGCAAAACGCCTCGCCCGGCATCGCTCTGCCCCAAAACGAGCGCAGTAACCAGCCGAAGCCAGCGCAAGCCCGGGCAGAGGCCAGCGCCTCAGCCGCAGGCTGCCCCGCGCCCCGGTTTTATTTCAGCGAAACTCACTGGGCGGCCGTCCGGCAGCCCCAGCGTCCGCCCGTCTATGTCCGGGAGGGAAAAGTCGTGGTAGAGGAGGGATATTTTGAATCGGCAGACTCCCATATTTGAACTGCGCGGCCTCTCCTATGCCTTTTCCCGCCGGGGCGAGCAGGTGCGCGCGCTGGAGCAGGTCAGCCTCGCGCTGTATGCCGGGGAAATCTTCGCACTGGTGGGCGAATCCGGCTCGGGCAAATCCACCCTGGGGCGCCTGCTGGCAGGGCTGTATCAGCCGCCTGCCGGCCAGCTCTTCTATCAGGGCGCGGATGTCTGCTCCTTTGGGAGAGGCCAGCGCCAGGCGCGCCAGAGGGAAGTGCAGCTGCTCTTCCAGAGCGCCTCTGCCAGCCTGAGCCCGCGCATGCGGGTCTGGCAGATTCTCTGCGAGCCCTTTGCCATCGCGCATACGCTCGGGTCAAAAAGCCGGCAGAAAGAGCGGGCAGCGCAGTTTTTGCGCATGGTCGGCCTGCCGGAGGAATTGCTTCTGCGCTACCCGGCCGAGCTCTCGGGCGGCCAGCGGCAGCGCGTCGCCATCGCCCGGGCGCTGGCCATGCGGCCCAAATACCTGGTAGCGGATGAGCCGCTCTCCGCGCTGGATGCCCCGGCGCAGGCACAGATCGCCGGGCTGTTTGCGAAGCTTTCGGCCGCGGGACAGGGCTGCCTGCTCATCGCGCACGACCTCGGCCTGGTGCGCAAAATCTGCCAGCGGGTGGGGGTGCTTTGGCAGGGCAGGCTGGTGGAATTGGGCACAGCCCAGCAGGTGTTTACCCGCCCTCTGCATCCCTATACGCGCCGCCTGCTGGCCTGTCAGCCTGCGCCGGATCCAGCCATTTCCCTTCCGCCGCTGGAGCCGCTCCAAGAAGGCCCCGACGGCCGCTGGCAGGAGCACTCTCCCGGGCATTTTTGGCTGGCAGAGGAGCAGTAGCGGTGCCAAAATAACCTTCTTTCGCTCGTTTTAAAAAATATTTCGCAAAAACGCTCTTGCACTTTGGCGCAGGAATGCTATCATATTCATACTTGGTTGATCGAGCAGAGCAGTCTGCTCCGCGCACCCAAGGGCGATAATGCCCGATACCTGGAAAGGATAGGATGAGCAGGCGGTGAAGCACGCTTGCCGCAGAAATATCGCTCATTTTTGCCTTTTGCGGACGGCCGAAGAGAAGCCGTCTTTCTGAAAAACGAGGGGCGCCCTTGCCCCGCGGCTGGGAACCGTCCCTGCTTTTCGCGGATAACTTGACCGATAGGCACAATTTTTGCGCATAAAAGAGGTATGGGGCCTTGCCCTCATGGCCAAGAGCGCCTTTGCCTCTGCCTTTTCGCGAATCGGCGGAGCCTGATAACTTAACCGGCAAGCACAGCTCTTTCGCATAGAGGGGGTATGGGTGCTTGCCCCCATGTTTAAGAAA
>JAHZHM010000261.1 GCA_019420265.1 Clostridiales bacterium | reverse complement strand
CTAAGCGCCGAATGCCCCTATCGCCCTATCCTATAGAGCAATCTAGCGTCTTTCTAATTTTGGCTTCCCTGAACAAACGGCGTCTCAATCGGAATATCCTGCTCCCGCCAGTAGTCGGTGTCTACAATCTGTGAAGGCTCGATATCCACCCGCTCTCCAGGCAGCGCCGCCAGAACCAAGCGCTCCCGAATCGCCGCTGTCTCGGCATCCGAATCATCCCCATTCCGAACAATACATTCCGTTCCTGGCGCGATATGAAAATACATCCATTTTGCGTCCGGCACAGTTAAGCGAACACAGCCATGGGAATCCGCTTTGCCAAATCTCTCCCAGACCTCCTCGATATAAGTCGACGTATCAAACTGGGAGTATAGAATGGAGTGGAAATAGATAGCCCCTCGGATTTGTGTCCAAAATTGCCCGTATGTCTTATCTCTGACAAACTGACTGAATCGCACATGGTATTTATCCATTTTGAACTTTCCCTTAGGCGTGCAGTCGTTTTTGCCCGTAGAACAGAGCATATAGCGAACTGGCACAGTATAATTGCCCTCTTCATCCTTGGAGAAGACCATCGTAACCTGATGCTTTAAATCCACAATGATTTGATACGTCCCCGCCTGCGGGTATCCCTTCGGATAATAATTTCGCGTTCCGTCATCGCTCATCACCAGCTCTTCAAAGCTCATATGCGTCGTCGGCGCGAGCAAATCGAAAGGATCGCACTCCTTTGCCTCATCGGAATAGAGCAATTCCTGCATCTGCTCGTCGGCAATGCCGCTCACTTCTAGCCCATTCTGCACTTGGAATGCTTTCACAGCATAGAAGGTCTCCGGGCCATAGCTGCCTGTTTCCTGCTCCCAATCCAGATAGTTTAGCGCCACAAGCCGTGCTTGCAGCTCTTCTACCTTCTCGCCCTCCATCCCCTCTTGCAATGGCTCTGGGCGCTGTTTTGCCACCGGCAGCACACTGGGCTCTACCTCGGGGGAAGGCGTCGGTTCTTCTATTTTTTCACTTTCTCTTACATCTTCTTTTGCGCAACCCGCAATGGCAAACGCCAGCAAAAGCAAAGCTGCAATCAATTTCTTCCAATTTCTCATTTTTCGCTCTCTTAACAGAAATACGGCATTCGCTCCTGTTACAAAGCGAATGCCGCATCTTAATTCATCTGTCTGTATGTTGCTATCTTAGCAAAATTCCAAGGTAGAAACCTTAGTTTTTCGCCAGAACAACTGCATGTGCAGCGGCCAGTCTCGCGATCGGAACCCGGAAGGGCGAGCAGGAGACGTAGTTCAGGCCGATGTTGTGGCAGAAGATAACCGTGGAAGGATCGCCGCCATGCTCACCGCAGATGCCCAGCTTGATGTTCGGGCGGGTCTTTCTGCCCAGCTCAGCAGCCATCTTAACCAGCTTGCCAACGCCATCCTGATCCAGCTTCTGGAACGGATCGGACTCGTAGATCTTCTTGCCGTAGTATTCATCGAGGAACTTGCCAGCATCGTCTCTGGAGAAGCCGAACGTCATCTGTGTGAGGTCGTTCGTGCCGAAGGAGAAGAACTCGGCCTCTTCTGCAATCTCATCTGCCGTGATAGCAGCTCTCGGAATCTCGATCATCGTGCCGACATGGAAATCGAGCTTGACGCCCTTCTCTTCCATGACTTCGTTTGCCGTCTTAACAACAACATCCTTGCAGTATTTGAGCTCTTTCTTCTCGCCAACCAAGGGGATCATGATCTCGGGGACGATATCGTAGCCGCACTCCTGCTTCACTTCGATAGCAGCTTCGATAACCGCTCTAGTCTGCATTTCTGCAATTTCCGGATAGGTAACTGCAAGACGGCATCCTCTGTGGCCCATCATCGGGTTGAACTCGTGCAGGCTCTCGATGGTGTTGACCAGTTCGTCATAAGGAATCACCATCTCGTTTGCCAGCGCACGGATATCCTCCTCAGCGGTGGGCAGGAACTCGTGAAGCGGCGGATCCAGGAAGCGGATGGTAACGGGCAAGCCCTTCATCGCCTTATAGATGCCGGCGAAGTCTGCTCTCTGCATGGGCAGAAGTTTCGCAAGCGCTGCTTTTCTCTGATCAACCGTCTTGGAGACGATCATTTCGCGCATTGCAGCGATTCTATCTTCATCGAAGAACATGTGCTCCGTACGGCAGAGGCCAACACCCTCAGCACCGAAGTGCAGAGCGGTCTCAGCATCTTTGGGCGTATCAGCGTTCGTGCGGACTTTCA
>JAHZHM010000260.1 GCA_019420265.1 Clostridiales bacterium | reverse complement strand
CTCGATGATGCGCCCCTGCTCCAAAACCATGATGACATCCGAGTTTTTGACGGTGGAAAGCCGGTGCGCAATGACGAACACCGTCCGCCCGTGCATCAGCGCATCCATGCCCCGCTGGACGATGGCCTCGGTGCGGGTATCGATGGAGGAGGTCGCCTCGTCCAGGATCATGACGGGCGGGTCTGCCACGGCCGCTCTGGCGATGGCCAGCAGCTGCCGCTGCCCCTGGGAGAGGTTTGCGCCGTTGCCCGTGAGCATGGTGTCGTAGCCATCCGGCAGGCGGGTGATGAAATCGTGCGCGCCAGCCAGCTCTGCCGCCGCCCGGCATTCCTCGTCTGTGGCATCCAGCCGGCCATAGCGGATGTTATCCATCACAGTGCCCGTAAAGAGGTTGGTATCCTGGAGCACGATGCCCATGCTGCGCCGCAAATCCGCTTTCTTAATCTTGTTGATGTTAATGCCGTCGTAGCGGATCTTGCCGTCCTGAATATCATAGAAGCGGTTGATGAGGTTGGTAATCGTGGTTTTGCCTGCGCCCGTCGCGCCGACGAAGGCCACCTTCTGCCCAGGCTCGGCATAGAGCGTGATGTCGTGCAGGACGATTTTTTCGGGAGTATAGCCGAAATCCACGTCGTGCAGCTCCACATGCCCGGTCAGCCGCGTATAGGTCAGCGTGCCATCCTGATGCGGGTGCTTCCAGGCCCAGAGGCCCGTGCGCTCTGCGCATTCCACGATCTGCCCGTTCTCCTCTTTGGCGTTGACCAGCGTCACATAGCCCTCATCCGTCTCGGGCTGCTGATCCAGCATCTCAAAGATGCGCTCTGCCCCGGCCAGGCCCATGATCACCGAGTTGAGCTGCTGGGAGACCTGGTTGATGTTCCCGGCAAACTGCTTGGTCATGTTCAGGAAGGGAACTGTGATGCTGACGGCAAAGGCCATGCCCGAAATGCTCACGTTCTTCGCGCCCGAGAGCAGCAGAATGCCCCCGGCCAGCGCCACCAGCACATACAGCACATTGCCGACGTTGTTGAGAATCGGCCCCAAAATATTGGCATATTTATTGGCGCTCTCGGCATCCCGGAAAAGCTGATCGTTAATTTTATCAAAATCTTCCATGCTCTTCTGCTCGTGGCAAAAGACTTTGACGACCTTCTGGCCGTTCATCATCTCCTCGACGAATCCCTCTGCCCGGCCGATGGATTCCTGCTGCCGCACGAAATACCGCGCCGAGTTGCCGCCGACTTTGCCCGTGATCAAGATCATGCAGACCACGCCAAAGACGACGACCAGCGTCAGCCAGAGGCTATAATAGAGCATGATGCCGAGGATGGAGAGCACAATCACGCAGGACATCAGCAGCTGCGGGAAGCTTTGGGAGATCATCTGCCGCAGGGTATCGATATCGTTGGTATAGTAGCTCATGATATCGCCATGGCCGTGCGTATCGAAAAAGCGGATGGGCAGATTCTGCATTCCGCGGAACATCTGCACCCGCAGCTTTTTGAGCGCGCCCTGGGTGATGATGGCCATCATGCGGTTGAACGCAAAGCCGGAAGTCAGCGAGAGCACATAGAAGATCACCAGCAGGCCGACGAACTTCAAAATCTGCCCGCCAACCGCGCTCCAATCGCCGCTCTGCCAGCTGGTCTCCACAATGGAGATGATATTCTGCATGAAAATAGATGGAACTGCATTGACGACAGCGCTGAACAAAATGCACACCACAACCACGGGCATCATCACCGGGTAGAAGGAAAAGAGCATTTTGATCAGCCGCTTGGCCGTTCCCTTTTTCTGCTTGTTTTGCTTACTGGGCATCCTGCTCACCTCCCGCCTTGTTCTGGGAAGTATAGACTTCCCGGTAGATTTCGCTCTGCTCCAGCAGCTGCGCATGCGTCCCGATGGCGCTGATGCTGCCGCCATCCATGACGATAATGCGATCCGCATCCTCAACGGAGGAAGTCCGCTGGGCGATGATGATCTTAGTCGTCTCGGGAATAAACTCCCGGAACGCCTTGCGGATGAGCGCATCTGTCTTGGTATCCACGGCGCTGGTAGAGTCGTCCAAAATCAAAATCTTGGGCTTTTTGAGCAGCGCCCGGGCGATGCAAAGCCGCTGCTTTTGTCCGCCGGAAACGTTGGAGCCGCCCTGCTCGATATGCGTCTGATAGCCCATCGGGAACTGCCGGATGAACTCATCCGCCTGTGCCAGGCGGCAAGCCTCCTCTAGCTGCTCATCCGTGGCGTTCTCGTTGCCCCAGCGCAGGTTCTCAGCAATGGTGCCCGAAAACAGCTCGTTCTTCTGAAGCACCACCGCCACCTGGTCGCGCAGTGCCTGCAAATCGTATTCGCGCACGTCGATGCCCCCCACCCGGACGCATCCTTGCGTCGCATCATAGAGCCGGGGGATCAGCTGAATCAGCGAGGATTTGGAAGAGCCTGTCCCACCGATGATGCCGATGGTCTCGCCCGAGGCAATCTGAAGGTTGATATCCGAGAGCGCCATGCGCTCGGCACGCCTGGAATATTTGAAGCTGACGTTTTCAAACGACACGCTCCCATTCGGCACAACCGTAACGGCGTGCTCCTTCGGGCTTTCCAGCGCGCTCTTCTCCGTCAGCACTTCCACAATGCGCTCTGCGGATTCTCTCGCCAGCGTGATCATGACGAACACCATGGAGAGCATCATCAGGCTGGAAAGAATCTGGAAGCTATACGTCAGCAGCGCAGAAAACTGGCCGACATCCAGATCTAGCCCGCGGCTTGTGATGATGGTATAGGAGCCAAAGGAAAGCACAAACACCATCACGGCATACAGCGAAAACTGCATGAGCGGGTTGTTGAACGCCAGAATTTTCTCGGCCCGGGTGAAATCCGCGCAGACCTCCTCTGCCGCCGCCTCGAATTTATTCTTCTCATATTCCTCGCGCACAAAGCTCTTGACCACGCGCATTCCCTTGATGTTTTCCTGAATCGAGCTGTTGAGGTCGTCGTATTTGCGGAATACTTTGTGGAAAAGCGGCATAGTTTTTCGGATGACCAAATAGAGCCCGACGCCCAGAATCGGCGCGACAATCAGGAAAATGAACGCCATCTTGCCGCCCATGACAAACGCCATTACAAATGCAAAAATCAGCATCAGCGGGCAGCGGATGGCCGTGCGGATGATCATCATATAAGCCAGCTGCACATTGGCGACATCCGTCGTCATGCGCGTTACCAGGGAAGAGGTGGAGAATTTATCGATATTCTCAAAGGAATATTCCGAGATTCTGCCATACATATCCCTGCGCAGATTCTTTGCAAACCCCGCCGAAGCCGTCGCGCAAGCCGTTCCGGCCAGCGTTCCGAACAACAGTGAAAGAGCCGCCATCGCGATCAGCGCAGCGCCATACCAAATGATTGTGGAAATTTCACACCCCGCCTTAATTTCGTTGACCAGCTTGGCAATGATAAACGGGATAATGCATTCCAGCAGCACTTCCATCGAAACCAGCACTGGCGCCTGGATGGATTGCTTCTTATATTCCCGAATGGATTTTGCCAGTATTTTGTACATCACATCACTCTCCTTTATTCAAAAATTGAAAATAAAAAAAGCGCAAATCCGTCCGATCATCCGGACTTACGCCAACAAGCTACTCGATAATCAATATTCTTAAAAAGTATATTAGATCTCTGCGCACACTGTCAACCAAGCCGACTCTTTCTGCCTATCTTCAACGACGTTTGCTCTCTTATTATACTATTTTCTCTCATTTTTGTCCAGTTTCATTTTTCATTGTATTTCCTGTTTCCAAATTGAAACAGGAAATGGTCAAGGCTGTTCTTATTTCATTCGAATCAAGCCTTTTATAACCTTACCTCAATGATTCAAAAAATGGATGTGCTTAACTTAATTCAAGTTTCTCTTTTCCACTACCTATCCAAATCTACGCTGAAATGAAATCGCTGCCTCTCTTTCTGCCGCTTCCCTGCCCTATGCCGGCGTGCGCAGGGCCGCCATCTGCCACGCCGTCTCCCAGAGCGATTTCTGCCTGATGTACCCCGACTGGCGGCCGGGCTATCTGAACGAATTTGCCTCGGATGTCTGCTTCTTTTCAGACCGCCCGGTATTCTTCCTGGAAAAATGAGCACAAAAAAACGGCCTCCCAAGGGAAGCCGTTTTCTTTTGCCTATTCCAGCTCGAATGCGCCGGTATAGAGCTGATAGTATTTTCCTTTTTGGGCGATGAGCTGGTCGTGCGTGCCCCGCTCGATGATGCGCCCCTGCTCCAAAACCATGATGACATCCGAGTTTTTGACGGTGAAAAGCCGGTGCGCAATGACGAACACCGTCCGCCTGTGCGTCAGCGCATCCATGCCCTGCTGAACGATGGCCTTGGTGCGGGTATCGATGGGAGAAGCTGTCTCTTTCCATACACTACCGCGTTGCTTCAAGCTCGGCGTCATGTGTATCAAAGGTTACGCTATCGATTACTTTCCACAAATAATTGTCATACACTACAATATTGATGCCTCTGCTATTTCTAGAGTGTTCTGCCCCGCTAATCTTGATAGAAGCGGTATTTCCCGTACCTGTTCCACCAGAGACAATCTCATAGCGGAGCAGGCCACCCTGCACCGCCCCTGCTCTCTGTAAACGCTGCTTGCCCGTCTCCTCCGCGACTACTTCGCCTTCCGAGATGATGGCATAATAGCTGGCATCCGCCTGCCAGAGATCTCCAGTCAGCCCCAGTGCTTCCAGTTTCTGCTGCAAGTCATCGTTCCAGGCGCCCGAGGCATCCCCCTTCACCGAGAGAAAAACGGTATACCTGGGGTGAGCAATCTGCTCCAGATAGGAATACAAATCTGTATTGCTTTGCATGCGGAAATTATTGGCTATCCCCTGATAATATTGCCGCGTGCTCTCATAGGCTGAATGCTGCCTTGGGGCAACTTCATATTCTTCTGTCAGAATTTTTCCCAAATAGTGCGTAATTTTGGATGCGCCGGAAAAATTCAAATGCTCACTATCGGTATCCAGATCTTCCATGCCATTAAAATCGATAGCTTCCCACAGGGCTCTTTCATTGAAATCATACAACGCTAGGCCATTTGCCTGCGCGATCTCCTGCTCTGCATTATATCTTTGAACAGAAGCTCTTTCTCCTCCTGTCGGCGTTTTTACTAAGATTACCTCGATCCCATTTTCTCGGCAAAGCTGAAGGATCTTGTTGAGATACTCCAGCATAATCTCTCTAGGCTCTTCTTTCTCCTGTGAGCTAGCCGCATCAAAGGGAAGGTGCGCGAAGTGCTGCGGCTTTTCAGGGAACCCCATCCCAGCATTATATCCCTTTAGCTCATAGTGTGAGCTCAGCATGTCATAAGAAAAGTCTTCCCGCTGCAAATCCGTCCATCTGGAGTGAAACCTGAGATTTGTAAAATAATAGCTGGCCGCAGACTGCTTTTTATCGCGGGCGCAGATATCCGCGATCGCTTCTCTCTTCACAGCGCCCCAACGCATGGGATCGATAGCCTTCCTCCCAAATCCTTCTGCCGTATTCAACACTTCGCTAGGAATATAGGAAAACAGCATCAAGCAATCCAACACCACCGCCTTGGGAGATTGATAGTGCAACGCCTCCTTGAGCCAGTAGTAAGTGATCAGCAGATTTTGTTGCTCCGAGCCCAGATTATAACTGGTAATGCCGTAGTCATCGTAAAGCTCCTGCGGCGAAAATGCCGCAGCCGCATGACTGCTGCCTAAAAAGAGCACATCCACCGTATCTCGCTCCATCTCGTAAAAACCAAGAAAGGTTGCCGTTGTCGGCCAGGGGTTCGTGATAAAATATTCCGGCTCCAACAACTGATTGATTCCAGCCAAGCCAACCGCCACTAGCAGCACCAACGCCACAGCGCGGATCCAAAATCCCATGTGCTTTTTCATGCTAGAATCCCCCGTAAATAAAGCTTTGAGCATCATATCCATGTCCATAGGTGCCAAATATCAAGATGGCAAAAATGGCGCAGAGATAGATGAGATAGCGGACAATCACTGGCTGAGCCAGCACTCGTTCCCGAATACAGCTTTTCTCCTGTGCTCGGCTAACTTGATAGAGCACCAGGAGCGACGCCACCAAAACCAGGCACTCTCTCCAGGAAAGCCCCAGGCCAAACAACGCATTTCCAAATAGAATCCACGGATTGTATACGGTAAAAATAGAGGCAATCATAGAAAACGCAGTGCGCAGGCTATCTGCCCGGAATACAATCCATGCCAGCATAACCAGCAAGAAAGTAAAGAACTGTCGGAAGACCTGCTTTGCCCGGCTCTGAGGCTCAAACCCCAACACGCCATACAGTCGCTCTCGAAGAGGCAGCGTGAACTCTCCCAAGATCTGATAACCCGCGTGCATACAACCCCAAAACAGGTATTTATACCCCGCGCCATGCCAAAGGCCACTCACCAGAAAAGTAATAGTGAGGTTTAGATATTTGCGCAGTTTCCCTTTTCTGTTCCCTCCCAAGGGAATATAGATATAATCTCGCAGCCATGAGCTGAGGGAAAGATGCCATCGGCCCCAAAACTCCTTGATAGAGGTAGAAAAATAGGGATGCCGGAAGTTATCTGCCAACGAAATGCCAAACAGCGCTGCAGCGCCTTGAGCCAGTGTCGTGCAGGAAAGGAAATCCGCATAGAGCTGAAAGCTGTATAGGACACCTGCCAGCAGAACATACGCGCCTTGATACACCTCCCTCTGCCCGAAAACTGTATTGACAATCACCGCAGCCTTATCTGCGATCATCAGTTTGAGGAAAAAGCCCCACAAAATGAGCTGCAACCCCTTGATAAACTCTTTTTCTTTAAATCGGTGCCCTTCCACCAGCTGATCTGCCAGCTGCTCATATCTTGGAATGGGCCCTTGAACGATCTGCGGGAAGAAAGAGATGAACAGGGCGTATTTGAGCAAGTTCCTTTGGGCCCGGATTTTCCCGCGATAGAGATCCACCAAATAGGCGATCATCTGCATGGTAAAGAAAGAGATCCCCAGCGGCACAATCCAGGAAATTCCATCCCTTCCAAAAAAAGACCTCAGCACAAAATTTCCATTTTTCGTAACAAGCAACGGCAACACCACAACGCCCAACGACAACCACAACGCGGTTTTCTTGATCCAACCTCTAGATGTCTTTCGGGTATGCTCCACCAGCCTGCCGCCAAAATAAGAAAGGAGGATCATCGCCAAAAAGACGAGCGTCGCCCAACCCATGTTAATCATATAAAACAGCAGACTTCCTGCCAACAGGGCATACCACCGCTGCTTCAGAGGCAGCAGATAGTAAAGCGCTACTATCGCCAGCAAGAACAGATTATATTTGCCTGAGATAAAATCCATAATCCTCTCCCGACATAAATTCACAATTGCCACGAGAATTATATCATATCGCTCTAGCCATTACCAGAGCGCATTTTGTTCAACCTTTTCGCAGCAGTTGACATTCCGCGCTTTTTTCCTTATGATCGCTTTATAGCTTCAGCCTATCTGGGAGGGCATCCTCATGGAAAAAATCACAAGCAAAAGACTATGGAAAGCCGGGTTGATTCTGGGAACCATCTATCTTTGCATCACCTATCTGCACGAGATTGGCGCTTTTATCGGAACGCTTCTTGGCGTGCTTTCTCCGCTCATCACGGGCTGCATCATCGCTTTCGTGCTCAACCTTCTGATGAAGCGGCTGGAGAGCTGGTATTTCCCGCATAGCCAAAATAAGTTTGTCATAAAATCCCGCCGCCCGGTCTGCATCTTTCTTTCCATGCTCACCTGGGCGCTCATTTTGGCGCTCATCTGCACGCTGGTCATCCCGGAGCTGGTCTCCAGCTTTACGCTCATCGGCAAAGAAATTCCGCCGGCGCTGGAATGGCTGTATCATTTCGTCTCGGATAATCTGGACGGCATTCCTTCTTTGCAGCAGATGCTGCTCAACCTCAATTTAAACTGGTCCGTGCTGGTGCAAAAGCTGCTCAGCTATATCTCCCTTGGCGTGGGTGACGTCATCAATACTGCCCTGGCTGTGATCACCGGGGTTTTCGGCTTGCTGACCAATCTGCTCATCGGCATCATCTTCGCGCTCTATCTGCTGCTGGATAAAGAGCGGCTGCTGCGCCAGTTCTCCCGGCTGTTCGAGGCGCATCTAAAGCCAAAAAAATACCAGCAGTTCCTGCGGCTCATGCGCACTGCCAACGAATCCTTTTCCAGCTTTATCGTCGGCCAGTTCACCGAATCCATCATCCTGGGGCTGTTGTGCACGATTGGCATGTTCCTGCTGCGGCTGCCCTATGCGGCCATGACGGGCGCTGTCGTCGGGGCGACAGCTCTGATTCCCATCGTCGGCGCATATATCGGCGCGGGCATCGGCGCCTTTATGATCCTCACGGTAGACCCCATGAAAGCGCTCTTTTTCCTCATCTTCCTCATCATCCTGCA
>JAHZHM010000026.1 GCA_019420265.1 Clostridiales bacterium | reverse complement strand
GATTATATCAACATCAATCTTTTGCGAATCGATTAGAATATGCCATCTCCCCGCCTCATAAGATACCATGAGGCGGGGATTTTTGTTGCAGAAATTTGAAGATTTAAAAAAAGAATGGCCGGTTTTTGCATTTGGTTTTTTGCTCGTTACGCTGGGGCTATCGGCGGGCCTTTCCAGCATCAAACTATTTGAAAGCGGAGTACAAAAACAAATTTTGCATTCGGTTTTCGGGTATGGCATTGGAGTATCGCTTTTTGCGCGATTTTTTCGCCTATGCACGCAGAGGATGATCGTTTGCCTGGCGTTTTATTGGGGAAGCAATACGCTGCTGGGCATGCTTTTTATTTTGATCGGCAGCTTTGCTCTTTTTTGCGCGTATGGATGTGCTTGGGGGTGCATTTTTGGCGGGCTATCCGGAATCAAAACGCTGCTTGGGGGTATCGTTTTTCTATTGCAGCTATTGATGCAGACGATAGCGATTTCTCTGTTTTTTCTCATCTCCATGAAGCAGATTGGCCAGCAGCTGCGCGAGAGGAATATCCCCAAAAGCAGCGTGGAGATAGGCAGGCAGTCTCTGCCATATTTAAAACAATATGCAATTCGCCTGGGCTATTGGGCAATTTTTGCGCTCGCCGAATCGGTATTATTGGATGGAGTTTTTGAGGTGTTGGAATATACGCTATTTTAGCTGGAATAGAATGAAGAAAGCGGAATTTAGGAGAAATTGGTATGAATAAGAGTAGAAAATTCGTGAGTATCTTGCTGACAGTTTTTTTCGTTGTCGCAGCTATGCCGATGGTTACAGTGCGGGCACAGGAATTTGAGACGACAGCAAAAGCATATGCGCTGATCGAGGCAAACACCCGGCAGATCATCGCCAGCGAAAACGGCGAGGAAAAATTTCATGCGGCCGGCCTGACCAAGCTGATGAGCTACCTGCTGTTTTTTGAAGCTCTGGCGGATGGGAAAGTCCGTTCGGAAGACAGCGTCCGCGTTTCCCAGGAGGCGGCAAAAAAAGGCGGAACTAGCGTGTTTTTGGATTCGGGCACGAGCTATTCTTTTGAAACCCTGCTCAAACCGGCGATCATGTGCAACGCAAACGACGCGGTAACTGCACTGGCCGAGCATGTGGCGGGCAGCGAGGCAGCGTTTGTCGAGCTGATGAACGCCCGCTCAAAGGAGCTTGGGCTCTCCTGCACCTTTGCCGATTGCACAGGCATTTCTTCGGAATCTCTGGTTTCGGCAAACGACCTTGCCGTCATCGCAGCAGAGCTTTCCAAATACAGCGGCTTTTTCAAATACAGTACCATCTGGCTGGATACCTTTACGCATGAGAGCGGCCGGGAAACCGAGATGAGCAACTCCAATGTTCTCATCAAAAATGATTTGTACGACGGCATGTCTACCGGCTCGACGCCTAGCTCGGGCTATAGCGCGGCAATTTCGGCCAAAAGCGGTGGCGGCCGGTTTATTGCGATTGTGATAGGTGATAAGGATACGAGCAGCCGTTTCAAATTGGCGGAAGAGCTCATCGGCTATGCGATTGCGACTTTCGGCGTCAAACAGATCGCACAGCAGGGCGGAAAGGTCAAGACACTGCCGGTTGCCAACGGAGATGTCGAAGAAGTTGGAGTATACGCAAAAGAGGATCTGAGCATTCTATATAAAAAAGGCGAAGAGGGCAGTATTTCGACCAACATTCAGGTGGATGAACTGACGGCACCATTGCAAAAAGGGCAGATTGTCGGTAAAATTGTCATTACGGCGCCAGAGGGAGAAATTTCCGTCGCGCTAGCGGTGGATCAGGATGTCAAAGAGCAGAGCTTCGGCTCGGGATGGCACCGCTTGCTCAGAGGCTTCTTAGGGCTGATGGAGTATGAGGAGCCAAAAACGGTGGCGCCGTAAGCCGAAGCTGCGGGTTTTCCCGGGAAAAGTGAAAAAAATCTCTTGCAATTAGGGCATTTCCATGTTATACTACATTTCGTTGTATGATATTGGAGGTAGTTATTGATGGACGTTGTATCCCTCATTATTAAGATAGTGCTTTGCCTTTGCTCCTTGTTTCTCATCGTTGTGGTGTTGCTCCAGACGGATGAAAACGGCAACGCAAGCAGCATGATATCTGGCGCGCAGGTTGGCCGCTCGAAAGCAAGAGGGCTGGATGCATTGCTCTCAAAACTCACCAAGATAGCGGCGGTTGTCTTTATGGTTTTGGCAGCTGCGCTGGTGCTGATTCAGAGATTCTTCTAAAAAAGATAGAAAACGCCTTTCCAATCAAAAGGCGTTTTTTTATTCCGCTCTATCAGGAGCGGATAGAGAGATAAAAATAAAAAGAGGTTATATGCAGTATTACGACGAAATAAAAGAATATATTGAGCGGCAGGGAGTCGCTGATGGGCAGCAAATTCAGCAGCTTTTCCCGGATGCGGATCTGGCGCACATTTTGCCGGCAATGGAAGAAAACGCGGATGTCATATTGACGCGCAAGCGCAAATACGCCAGCCTGGAGCAGATGGATTATGTAAAAGGGCAGCTGGAGATCAAGCGGGGCGGATTTGGCTTTGTGCGCGATGAACAAAATGGAGATGTCTTTATTGGCGCATCTCAGCTGGGCGGCGCGTTTGACGGCGAAACGGTGCTGGCGAAGATCGTCAAAACTGGCGGCAGAAATAGAGAAGGCAAAGTAGTTCGCGTGCTCTCTGCTTTGCCGTACCGGGTTACAGGGACGTTTGAGAAAAGCGCAAAAGCGGCGTTTGTTGTCTGCGATAATGGGACGACGCCGGATGTCTATATCCCGCGGCAAAGCGGAAATGGCGCAAAAAATGGCCAAAAAGTCTTGGTGTCTATCACAAAGCGATCTATCGGTTCCCAGGCGCCGGAAGGAAAAATTGAGGAAGTTTTGGGATACCCCGGGCAGCCGGGTGTAGATATTTTGAGCGTCGCCAGGGGCTTTGGATTATATGCAGGCTTCCCGGATGCAGTGCAAAAAGAGGCAAATGATCTGGGGGAGAGCGTTTCCCAGGAGGATTTGAACGGACGGGAATTGCTCTATGATAAGCGCATTTTCA
>JAHZHM010000259.1:3566-4810 GCA_019420265.1 Clostridiales bacterium | reverse complement strand
AGCCCATTCCGCCGCCGATCGCTGGACGGGGAACTGCTCATAAAGCTGGGCAACATCTTTTGGCGTGCTGGCCAGTCCGCCGCCCCGCAGCGGTTCCATAATCACCAGTGCGCAGCCCTTTTGCCCAGCCAGTGCAATGGCCTCCTCGGTTACTTCCCGATCTACATCCAGCAAGTTCTGCTGCACCTGGCACATGGCCCAATCGGGGTAGTAGTCCAAAATCTCCTGGAAGGTGGGCAGTTCTCCATGATAGGAGAAGCCAATCCCTCGAATCAGCCCTTCGCTTTTGAATTTCTCAAATTCGCCGATGACATCCATTTCCTTGATGCCCGGCCAATCTTTTTTCTGAATATTATGGATCAGGTAGACATCCAGATAATCCGTGCGCAGCTTTTTCAGAGTGTTTTCCAGATTGCGGCGGATCTCGCCCTTATCTTTCATGACGGCGAAGGGTTGCTTGGTTGCGATATGCACCCTCTGGCGATACCCGCCATCCAGCGCCTCGCCCACCAGCGATTCGCTCTTTTGGCGGTGATAGCCATAGGCAGTATCGAAATAATTCACGCCATGATCCGCCGCATACTGTATCATCTCGATGGCCTTTTCCCGATCAATTTCAATCGTTCCATCCGTCCGCTCCCGGCGGGGCAGACGCATACACCCCATGCCAAAGAGCGAGACATCGAAACCCATTTTCCCGTAGGGTCTGTATTGCATGTTTCTCTTCCTCCTATTTTGTTGTAGCGGTATAGTTTTATTTTACCGCATAAAGTATGCTCGAAGTCAAGCGCTGTTTGGCCGATACAGCCGCTCTGTTTTGTGATAAAAATGCGGCCTCCGGGAAAGGATAAAAAGCAAGCACAAAAACTTCATAATCCAGACACA
Organism: Clostridiales bacterium; assembly: GCA_019420265.1. Taxonomy (GTDB): domain Bacteria; phylum Bacillota; class Clostridia; order Christensenellales; family Christensenellaceae; genus QANA01. The sequence goes on along the minus strand of JAHZHM010000259.1, from coordinate 3,925 downwards.
AATAGAGGCTGGCAGCATGTTATAATGAATGCACGAAGGGCTATTCCCTTCCAAGGCCTGAGCATTCGTGGCTACCGCCAGTGCACAACGCGCGCTGCCGACATGGTATAATGAAAAAAAGGAGGTGGAACTATGCGTTCTCTCTATTTACTTACCGGCGCTGCCGGTCATCTGGGGACAGCCCTGGCACATCAGTTATCTGAGCGCGGCTGTTCTGTTCGGGCGCTGGTTCTTCCCGGAGATGCCAATGCCTCTCATCTCTCCGCCCTGCCCGGCGTGGAGGTGGTTCGCGGTGATATTTGCGATGCGCAAAGCCTGGAGCCTTTTTTTGCCAACCCAGAGGGCAGAGAGCTTTTGGT
>JAHZHM010000259.1:0-3556 GCA_019420265.1 Clostridiales bacterium | reverse complement strand
GCATCGTTTCCATTGCTTCCCGGCATATTCAAAGCGTCCACGATGTCAACGTCGGCGGCACGAAAAACATACTGGCGCTCTGCCAGGCACACAAGGTAAAGCGCCTGATATATGTCAGTTCGGTTCACGCGATTCCCGAGGCCCCTTCGGGGACAACCATCTGCGAAACGCAGCAATTTGACCCTTCTGCCGTTTGTGGACTTTATGCCAAAACCAAGGCCGAAGCGACGCAATGCGTGCTGGATGCCGCCAAGGCTGGGCTGGATGCCTGCATCGTGCACCCTTCTGGCATCATTGGCCCCTACGATTACGGCCACGGCCATCTGACGCAGCTAATCCTGGATTATCTGCGCGGAAGGCTGACGGCGTGCGTCAAAGGCGGCTATGATTTCGTAGACGTCCGGGATGTGGCGGCGGGCATTTTGGCCTGCTGCGAAAAGGGCGAGAGCGGCGCATGCTATATCCTCTCTGGGCAGTATGTTCCCGTTCAGGATCTCCTCTTTCGACTGCATCAGCTGACGGGAAAGCGCGCCATCAAGACCGTTCTTCCGCTCTGGTTCGCGCGGCTGACTGCGCCGCTCAGCGAGCTGTACTATAAAATCCTGCGCCAGCCGCCCCTATATACCGCGTATTCGCTCTACACCCTTTCTTCCAACGCGGCGTTTTCCCATGAAAAAGCATCCCGGCAGCTTGGGTATCAGCCCCGATCGCTGGATGAGACGCTTCTGGATACCGTCCATTGGCTCAAGAAGCAGCGGCGCATCCCATAAAAGCGGCAGTATCTGCCGCTTTTTTCTTGCTCTTCTTTGCCCCGCATATTTTCTCTGTTGAAATTATGTTTCTAAAATGTTACACTTAAAAGCAACTATGTGCTATTAGAAAGATGAAAATGCGATGAAACTATTTTTATTCTTGCTCTACGCGCTGGGCTTCTCCTATGCGCTCTTTGGCATTGTCGATTCCCTGCAAAAAAAGCAGCGCGCTTTTGAGAGCCTATTCTGGGCCGCCGCAGCGGCGCTTGTCAACACGACGCTGCTCGCCACGGTGCTGGCCATGCTGGGCATTTACCATTTTTGGCTGCTGCTTGCCATCCAATATGGAGAAGCGCTGGTGATTGCGCTTGTTGCTGCGCGCAAAAAAGTGCTCTATGCGCCCAAAGCCTTTTTGCTGCGTCTGAAATCCTATGATTTTCGCGTGCTCCCTGCCATCATTTTAGTTGTAGCGTTTGCGCTCTACGCGCTTTTCCCCGCCAACTATATGCTCAGCGGCCGAGACCAAGGCGTCTACATCATACATGGTGTGCACATTGCTCAGAAAGGCTCCTTTGCCTATGATTCAGATGAGTTTCTCAATGAAAATTGGGATCTCTATAAGGATATCATAGGGCTGGGTTCCCCTGGTGTCTACTCGGATCTGGCGCACAAGCACGATGTTCCCCAATATACGCACTATCTCTTTGGAGAAGCATTTTCCGATCCTCAGCCCGGGGATCTCACACCCCAATTCATGCCAGGCTATCCTGCCATCCTAGCCGTAGCCTACGATGCAGGCGGGTTATCCGCGTTGTTTCGAGTGAATAGTGTTTTGGCCATCTTCGCTCTGTTAGCTTTCTATTATCTGATTCGGCGTTTCTTTAGCAGCAAAGCCGCGTGCTTGGCGTTGCTCTTTTTGGCTCTCTGCCCTGCCCAAATCTGGACTGCTCGCATCACCTTGACCGAAATTCTGGCTCAGTTCCTTTTCCTGGCCGCCTGCTATTTTATCTCCGCCGGCTGGGAGCAGGAGCAACGGTGGCTCTCCTTGCTGGGCGGCGCACTATTGGGTTTCAGCCTGCTGGTACGCATCGATGTCTATATCTATGGCCTGGGTCTTCTGGTTTGCGCCGCCTATCTAGCTATCTGGAATCGCCCCAAGTTTTCCTATCTGCTTCCCGCAGTAGGCGCTTATGTCTTGCTAGGCATTGGTACGGCATTTTGGGCATTATGCAATGTTCGCCCTTATTTTGTGGATCTATTCCGCCTTGGTTCCCTCCGTCTTATCCTGACGGCTAATATACTGCTGCTGGCGCTCACGCTGCTTTGTGCATTGCTGGGCAAAATTTTGAATCGCAAGCGACCGCTCAAGGATTGGATGAGTGCGGTTTTCGCCAGCCGTAGCGGTGCCATTTGTATCGCCGGCTTCTTCCTGCTTGCAGCAACCTATCTTTATTTCATCCGCCCGCAAACACCTTTGGCCGAGCCTATTCTCGACCCGACCTCGCCGCTCTGGAATACACAAAAACAAATTTTCCGTTCACGCTCACTCATCGAATTTAGCTGGTACACCTCCATCACAGCCATTTTGCTTTCCATTTATGGGCTGTATCGCTATCTGCGCAAGCATCGGGAAAAGACTTCCACTCTATTAGTCTTCTTTGCCCTGTGCATTTCCAATCTCATGGTTTATCTCTACGACCCTGCTATAAGTACGGATCACATTTGGGCCTCCAGAAGATGGATTACCGTCTGCTTCCCCTATATTTTCCTGCTAGCTGCCTATGGCATCTGTGAAATTCGTTTTACCAAGCTCCGAGTGTTTTGGAACCGCGCTCTTCAAAGCGTCTGCGCTTTGATCGTCTCGGTCTTTCTCATCTATCAATCTCAGCCCTTCCTTTTCTTCAGGCCACTACTTGGCATTGCACAGCAGTACGACCACTTCGCGGATTCCCTGAAGGACGATGAGCTTTATTTTACAAACGCTTCTGAATATCAAAGTACTCTTCGGTTTATTTATGGCAAGAATGTTCATAAGTTAAACTACTATTCCGTCGATCGCATTCTTACATTTTTGTATGAGAATGGCTCCATTAACTATATCGCAGGCAACTCTTTCCCCTCTCCCTACAGCATCCTCGATCCTTTTGAGGCGGATATCGAGTTTATAGAGTCCTATACTATTTCGAGCACGGATCTTGAATGGGCACGCGCCGCCTATCCCCGGCAGCTTCAGGAGACGAATTGGCGTGCAGATCTTTACCGCATTTCCAAGAAGGAGAATCCGCTGGTTGCGGATCTCCCTCTGGCCATGTTCAGCAGCAATGGCCGTCTGGAATCCGAATCTGGCGAGAGCTTTATTGCGGATGGCAGCGGCGCTACACTACTCTTTGGCCCCTATATTCCTCTGAAGGCGGGGAATTATATCGTAGAATTCTCTTTCCGTATCCCTTCGGGCATAACACATACCGAGCTGGCTACAGTAGATTTTTTGGCCATTGGGGAAGAGCAGCAATTTCAGAACAGTATGAAGCTCTATGCATCAGATTTTGTAAATGGGGAGTACACGCTTTCATTGCCTATGGTTTTGAGCGAGGATGTGGAAAATCTGGAGCTGCGCGTTTTCCCTTCACCCGATGTTCCACTGGAGATCACCGGTATCACACTGCGCAAATAAAAGGCAACAAAAAAGAGCAGGCAAGCCTGCTCTTTTTTGTTGCCTATATCCGCCCGCCTGGCTGGCCGACGCCGTGGTAATCGAAGAGCTCTTTTGCCTGTTTATTTTTTGCAAACACATTGCGCAGGTC
>JAHZHM010000258.1 GCA_019420265.1 Clostridiales bacterium | reverse complement strand
AAAAGAAGTGCGAATACGATGGAAATTGTTCTTTTCATCTTTTCCTCCTTAAAATTTTCGTTGCTTTTCGCAACTCATTATTACTTGAGCGTAACACAAAAACCGCTCATGTAAACCTTGGATAGTTGCGATTCTAACACGGCAAATTATCTTTGTCTAGCGGCATTCTGCGGAGAAATTAAAGATGTATTATAATGTCTGCATCAAAAAAAGCGATAGTATCGCTTCAAAAGAAATTTAAATATTTTTAATATTTATTGTTCTTTTTTCTCGATTATTTACCGCTTTGCAATAAAGTTTCTTCTTTTTTCCAAAAAGCTCAAATTCTTTGAACTTTTTAGCTTAATATTATGATGAAGTTTTCTTTGTTTTGAATCTCTCCCCCGAAAAATTCGGAGGAGAGATTTCTTCATTTCCTACTAAGCGTCCAGCAGGTTGAGGTCTTTGAGGATTGCACGAGTTGCCTCGTCGCTCTCCATGGTTTCCTTATCTACGATAGCGGAGCCGCTGTCGATGAATTCCGGAACTTCCTCGCCAATCGCAGCCTTATAGGCCGTCATCGTGCCAGTGTAGCCCATGTTGAAGGGATTCTGGGTGATAACAGCTGCCAGCGTGCCGTCTTTGACATACTCCAGAGAAACCGGCGTAATATCGATGGCGACGATCTTGATCTCCCCTACCTTGCCAGCTTCCTGTGTCGCAGCGACAACAGGCGGCATGTAGCTCTCACAGCCGGTGATGAAGCCGCCGATATCAGCCTGGCTGGTCAGCGTGTCGCGGGCAAACGTCAGCTCAGCATCGACAATGCCATAGGTGAAGAAGGATCTATAGCACTCCATATCGGGGTAATTCTGCTCGATATATTCCTGAGCGCCCTGGGACCGCTGACCATTGGTGATGATGCCGTCGTTCCAGTTAACAATGGCATATTTGCCTTTGCCGCCCATGGCCGTAGCCAGCGCCTCGCCAGCCAGTGTGCCCAGTTTGTAGTTATCCGAAGAAACCAGGCAAAGCGGCCAATCAGATTCAGCAGAGCAGTCGAACAGAACAACCGGAATGTTCTTCTCCTCACAGCGGGGCATAACGCCGCCAACAGATGCAGCATCGGCAGGCGCAATCGCGATTGCATCCACATCTCTTGCAACAGCGGATTCGATCATCTCAATCTGCGCCTGCAGGTTGGTGGGATCATCCGGGCCGTTGAAAGAAACATTGACGCCCTCAGCAGCGAGCTCTTCCGTAGCCTTCTCGATGCCTCTCATAACGTCGGACCAGAAAGAGCCATTGTAAGACTGCAGAATTACTGCAATCTCGCTCACTTCTCCATCGGCAGCGCTTTCACCAGGCGCAGAAGCGCTGGCATCCGGCTTTTCATCCCCGCCCTTAGCGCAGGAGACGAACAGCATCGCAACCAGAAGAAGAGCAAATACGATGGAAATTGTTCTTTTCATCTTTTCCTCCTTAAAATTTACTGGCAAAGCCAGTTGATGACAAATATTAAGCAAACGAAATATTTGGTTTTCATCCGCAACATTCGTCATTTTAACAGAACAATCCCCATATGTCTACATATTCTTCGATGAATCAAGAAGACGTATCATAATGTTATTTTGCGTTTTCTTGGATAACTGGCGATTTTATATTTAAAAAATTATTTATATTTTTGTAATATATTTAACAATTAATAAATATATTGCTTTTTATGTTATGGTGAAAAAAAGGCTCTATTGATAAGAGCCTTTTTCCACATAATTTATACATCCAACAAATTCAGTTCTTTCAGAATCGCACGCGTTTCTTCGTTGTTTTTCATGGTATCCAGATCAACCGTCGCGCTGCCACTGTCGATAAATTCCGGAACTTCCTCGCCAAGAGCGGCTTTATAAGCAGTCATCGTGCCGGTGTAGCCCATGTTGAACGGGTTCTGGGTGATGACGGCCGCCAGCGTGCCATCCTTAATATACTCAAGCGAAACCGGCGTAATATCGATGGCAACCACCTTAACTTCGCCAATCCTGCCTGCTTCCTGAACAGCCGAGAGAACCGGAGCCAGGTTGCCTTCTGTTCCTACAATGAAACCGCCGAAGTCTTTTTCAGCCGTCAGCGTATCGCGGGCGAACGTCAGGTCAGCATCAGGGAGATTATAGGTGAAGAACAGCTTATAGCATTCCATATCCGGGTAGTGCTCTTTGATATAATCCTCTGCTCCGAAAGACCGCTGACCGTTGGTAATGACTGCATCGCCCCAGTTGACAGCCCCCCAAATGCCCTTGCCCTCCATGCCTTT
>JAHZHM010000257.1 GCA_019420265.1 Clostridiales bacterium | reverse complement strand
CAAGACGGCTATCTCGATAAATTTTTTGAAAATCGCGGCGATTGGATCTGTGTTGCAGAGGCAAATGGCACCGTTATCGCCTATCTTGCCATAGAGCCGCACCGCGAACCCGAAACATTCATTTATCTGGACGATATATCCGTCTCCAAGCACTACCGCAACAACGGAATTGGCACTGTGCTCATCAAAACCGCCGAAAGGTTTGCAGAAAAAATGGAGATCCCTGCCCTGGTGCTTCATGTCGAGAAAACAAATACAGCAGCGCGCAGACTATACGAACGGCTGGGCTATTCCATCTTGGAAGAAGAAAACACGCGCTTTCAGATGATAAAAAGGCTCGGATAGATTCGGGAATCGCGGCACAATAAACAAGGGAAGGCAAACAAGATGTTCTGCCTTCCCTTTTCCTTTTCTACGCCCGCGCTATTCTTCCAGGGGCTCATATTCTTTCCCCAAAACCTCAATCCCCGATCGCAGTTCCTGTTCAAAAGCTTTGCGATGGATTGGCGTGTTCAGCCCAGGCGCACCGCCTGTGTGCAGGAAAATGACCGTTTCCCCTTTTGCAATTTTTCCCTCCTGGATCATCTCCAGTATTCCGGCAAAGGCTTTTCCCGTATAGCACGGATCCAGCAAAATCGCTTCCTGCCGCGCCATTTCATAAATGGCCTCTCGCACCTGATTGCAGGGGTTATTATATCCGCCCCGGGTATAGCCCTTTTCAATTTGGAAGTTCGGCTGTTCCCTCTGCTCTAGCCCTAATTCGCTGCAAACTTCCGTGTAATACTGGCAAATGCGCAGCTCTTTTTCCTCTCCAAAGGGCGAAATAGCAATACCCGTCAGGTTCAGCCGGGAATCCGCCTCCTGCAGGCCGCAATATAGGCCCATATATGTCCCGATACTGCCGACGGCGCAAACCAGCCGCGCATTTTCCAGCCCCTGCTGCTTTGCCTGGGCATCGATCTCCTGCGCACATTCGCGGTATCCGCCCATTCCAACCAGATTTGAGCCACCCATGGGAATGCAGTAAACCCTTTCCCCTTCTGCCTCATAGCGCTGGGAGAGCTTCTGCAAGAGCTCATCGTATTGCTCTGCTTCCGGCCGCCCATCGTCTTTTTTGATGACGACCTGTGCCCCCATAATGCGATCCAGGAGCAGGTTTGCCGAGACTTCCCCCGGGTAATCATCGATGCAGGCAATGGTGCACTTCATTCCATACTTGGCCGCCACAGCTGCCGTCAGCCGCCCATGATTGGTCTGCGCCCCGCCGACTGTCAACAGCCTCGTCGCCCCCTGCTGCTTGGCATCATAGAGCAAATACTCTAGCTTGCGCAGTTTGTTGCCGCCCATGCCCAGGCCAGTCAAATCATCCCGCTTGATCCACAGATCAATCCCCAGCTCCTCCGATAGCCGCGGCAGATATTCCAGCGGCGTTGGCAAATGCAAAAACGATATTTTTTTCAGTTCCCGCACGATAGCTTCTCCTCTCAAAATGACATCACTTTTTTATTATATCGGTTTGCCGCGCAAAAATCTATGGCGTCCCTCCTGTTTTTGCCTTATAATAGAAAAAACGATTGGAGGATTTTATGATGGATTTTTTAGAGCTCGCACAAAAACGGCAGAGCTGCAGAAGCTATGCCAACAGCCCTGTCGAAATAGAAAAACTTGAAAAAATACTCGAGGCCGCGCGTCTTTCGCCCTCCGCCTGCAATTCCCAGCCCTGGAAATTCTACGCCGTCACTCACCCAGAGAAATGCGCTGAGGTTGCGCTGGCCACCCAGGAAGACGGCCTGAACAAGTTTACCAGCCAGTGCCTGGCTTTTATTGTGATCACAGAGGAGACGGCACTGCTCATCGCCAAAGGCGGCAAAAAGCCCAATCAAAAATGGGCGAAATTCGATCTCGGCATCGCCACAATCTGTGCTTGCCTGCAGGCAGAGGAGCTCGGGCTCGGAACCTGCATCATGGGCTCTTATAACAGCGACAAAATCAAGCAGATTCTCGGCATTGCAGGCGATAGCCCTGTTGCCATTGTCATCGCTGTCGGCTATCCTGCCTCACCGGAGCTGCGCACAAAGAAGCGCAAAGCGCTGGGTGAAGTCGCAACTTTCATCGAGTAAGCCATGCAGACACATATTTTCTTTGATCTTGACGGCACGCTGACCGATCCCGAGCTTGGCATCACGAGCTGCGTTCAATATGCGCTGGAATCTTTCGGCATCTCTGTGCCAGATCGTCGCGTCTTACAGCCTTTCATCGGCCCGCCTCTCAAGGATTCCTTCATACATTTTTACGGGCTTTCTGCGGCGGACGCGGAGATTGCCATCGCCAAATACCGCGAGCGTTTCTCGACCATCGGGTTGTTTGAGAACGAAGTATACCCAGGCATCCCCGAAATGCTGCAAAAATTGAGCTCTGACGGCCACATTCTCTCGGTAGCGACTTCCAAACCGACCATCTATGCCCGGCAGATTTTAGAGCATTTTTCGCTTTCTTCTTATTTTGCGCACATCTGCGGCAGCAACCTGGATGGCAGCAGAGTCAAAAAAGGAGAAGTCATCGCATATGCTCTGGAGCAAAATGGCGCGCCTTCTCCTTTTGCTGTAAAAATGGTGGGCGATCGGAAACACGATATTTTTGGCGCGCAGGAAAACCATATCTTCAGCATCGGCGTGCTCTATGGATATGGCAGCCGGGAAGAGCTTTGCGCCGCCGGCGCAGATGTGCTCGCAGATTCTCCGGCGGCTCTGCCCAGCCTTTGCCGCTTCTAAACCTCGCCGCGGCCTCCCGCGCGCTCTCTGAGCTTTTCCCGCGCTTTTTCCGTCAATACCTTATAATCCTTGGGGAGCTGTTTTTCCAGCTTTTCAAGGATTTTTTTCGTCTCC
>JAHZHM010000256.1 GCA_019420265.1 Clostridiales bacterium | reverse complement strand
AAAATCTGGGATATGGCGATAAGATGTCGCACATCTCCACGGGCGGCGGCGCTTCCCTGGAATTCCTGGAGGGCAAGGAGCTCCCCGGCATTGCAGCGCTGAACGTCAAAGAATAATTGATGTACGATAAGCTCCGCCCTTTGGGGCGGAGCTTTCTAACGATTACCCCATGTTAAGGGAAAAAGGATTTGGAGGATAGTATCATGAGAAAACCGATTATCGCGGGAAACTGGAAAATGAATAAAACCCCTTCCGAGGCGGTCTCGCTGGTGCGGGATTTGCTTCCGCTGGTTGCGGATGCGAAGGCTGAAGTTGTCGTCTGCCCGACGTATGTCTGCCTGCCGGCAGTGGCAGAGGCGCTAAAGGGAAGCAATGTTAAGCTGGGCGCGCAGAACCTGCATTTCGAGAAGAGCGGTGCATTCACCGGGGAAATTTCCGCGGATATGCTGAAGGAAATTGGCGTGGAGTATGTCATCATCGGGCATAGCGAGCGCCGCCAGTATTTTGCTGAAACGGATGAGACGGTCAATAAGAAGGTCAAGACGGCGATTGCGGCTGGCCTTTGTCCCATCATCTGCGTGGGCGAGAGCCTGCAGGAGAGAGAGCAGGGCATTACGCGCGAGATCGTCAGCAAGCAGACCAAACTGGCGCTTTCGGGCGTCTGCGGCGAGGATGTGGCAAAGCTGGTCATCGCATACGAGCCCATCTGGGCGATTGGCACGGGCAAAACTGCAACTTCGGATGAGGCCAACGAGACGATTGGCGACATCAGAAACGCCGTTAAAGAAGTATTCGGCTGCGAAGTTGCCCAGAGCGTCCGCATTCAGTATGGCGGCAGCATGAACCCCAAAAATGCCTCTGAGCTGATGGCAAAAGAGGAAATTGATGGCGGCCTGATTGGCGGCGCCAGCCTGAAAGCAGAGGATTTCTCGAAAGTTGTCAACTACTAAAGGAGAATCTATGAGCAAGAAATTTACGGCGCTGATGATTCTGGATGGCTTTGGCGAGCGCGCGGAGGCGGCGGGCAATGCCGTTTTGGCGGCAAAGACGCCCAATATCGATGCGCTCAAAAAGCAGTATCCCTGGACAAAAATTGGCGCTTCAGGCATGTCTGTCGGTCTGCCGGATGGGCAGATGGGCAATTCGGAAGTCGGCCATCTCAATATTGGCGCAGGGCGCATCGTCTATCAGGAGCTAACGCGCATTACCAAGGCCATTTCGGATGGAGACTTCTTCCAGAAAGAAGAGTTTTTGGGCGCAATCCAAAATGCCAAGCAGAAGGGGACGGCTCTGCACCTGATGGGCCTGCTTTCGGATGGCGGCGTGCATAGCCATATCGAGCATCTTTTCGCCTTGGTGGAGCTGGCAAAGCGCCAGGGGCTGGAAAAGGTCTATATTCACTGCTTTATGGATGGCCGGGATGTGCCGCCTGAAAGCGGAAAAGGATATATGGAGCAGCTTTGCAAAAAGCTGGAAGAGATTGGCGTTGGCCAGGTTGCCACGGTCATGGGGCGCTACTATGCCATGGATCGCGATAACCGCTGGGAGCGCGTGCAAAAAGCCTACGAGGCGATGGTGCTGGGCCAGGGCGAGCAGAATAGCTGCCCGGTGGCGGCGATGCAGGCATCCTATGATGCCGGCGTGACGGACGAGTTCGTCTTGCCGACGGTCATCGTCAAAGACGGCGCGCCTGTGGCCAAAATTGCGGCGGATGATTCCATCATCTTCTTCAACTTCCGCCCGGATCGCGCTCGGGAGATTACCCGCACGCTCATCGATCCGGCGTTCGATGGCTTTGAGAGGGAGTATTTCCCGGTCTACTACGTCTGCATGACGCAGTATGATAAAACCTTCCCCAATGTGCATGTGGCCTATAAGCCGCAGGTGCTGAGCAACACGCTGGGAGAGTATCTGGCGAAAAACGGCAAGAAGCAGTTCCGCATTGCGGAAACCGAGAAATACGCGCATGTAACTTTCTTCTTCAACGGTGGCGTCGAACAGCCAAACGAGGGAGAAGATCGCTTCTTGATTCCGTCGCCCAAGGTTGCGACATACGATTTGCAGCCCGAAATGAGCGCTTATGAAGTCGCGGAGAAAGCCTGCGAGATGATCCGCTCGGGCAACTATGACGTGATGATCTTAAACTTCGCAAACCCGGATATGGTTGGCCATACGGGCGTGATGGAAGCGGCTGTTAAGGCGTGCGAAGCGGTGGATGAATGCGTCGGCAAGGTTGTGGCGGCGATTCGGGAGGTTGGCGGCGAGGTGATCATCACGGCCGATCATGGCAATAGCGAGATGATGATCGACCCCGAAACCAAAGGCCCCTTTACCGCACATACGACGAATTTGGTGCCCTGCATTTTGGTGAGCGATGCGAGAAAAAATGCGAAGCTCAAAGAGGGCGGCATTTTGGCGGATCTTGCGCCGACCATTCTGGAGCTGATGGGTTTGCCCAAACCAGAGGAAATGGAAGGCTCTTCGCTGATCTTAGGCTAGAAAATGAATAGCAAAAGCCTTGGCTTATGCCAGGGCTTTTTTGTTTTGAAAATATGGCAGAGAAAGGCGCGGCGCCGGGCATTATGCGCCCGAAAGCTTTGCCGAAATATGAATATTTTTTGCCGGCAGGCAGGAAAAGATTGGGAGATGTGGTATAGTTACTATATCTGGAAAACGAACAAAGGAGGGCTTTCCCATGGGTAAAATGGAAGGAAAAGTTGTTATCATTACAGGCGGCGGAAAGGGCATCGGTTTTGGCCTGTCCACTGCTTTTGCAAAAGAAGGGGCCAAGCTGGTTCTGACGGGCCGGACGGTGGCGACGCTGGAAAATGCGAAAAAGGAGCTGGAGGAAAAATACGGCGTGGAGGTGCTGACGGTGGGCGCAGACGGCGCCAACGAAGAGCAGGTTGCGCATGTTGTGGAGGAAGCTGTCAAAAAGTTCGGTAAGATCGACGTGCTCATCAACAATGCACAGACCTCAAAATCTGGCCTGATGCTGGAGCAGCATAGCAAGGAAGATTTCGATCTGGCCATCTATTCCGGCCTTTATGCGACGTTCTTTTATATGAAAGCCTGCTTCCCCTATCTCAAGGAGAGCCGGGGCGCGATCATCAACTTCGCTTCTGGCGCGGGGCTGGCTGGCCGCGCAGGGCAATCCTCCTATGCGGCGGCAAAAGAGGGCATCCGCGGCCTATCCCGGGTTGCGGCGACGGAATGGGGACCGTATGGCATCAATGTCAACGTCGTCTGCCCGCTGGCCATGACGCCTGGCCTGGAGGCTTGGAGAAAGGAATATCCGGCGCTGTATGAGCAGACCATCAAAGGCGTCCCGCTGGGGCACTTCGCGGATGCGGAAAAGGATATTGGGCGGGTTTGCGTGTTCCTGGCTTCGGAAGATGCTTCCTACCTGACGGGCG
>JAHZHM010000255.1:4478-9140 GCA_019420265.1 Clostridiales bacterium | reverse complement strand
CCTCGCCGTAGCCACGGATCACGCGCTTGACGCGCTCGGCGGTGATGCTGTCGGCATAGTCCATCATTTCCACGAGGATGAACTTGCGGTGCCCGCCGTCCGCCTTGTTCATGTTGAGGACGGCATGGGCGGTAGTGCCGGAACCGGCGAAGGAGTCGAGGATAATATCATCGGAACCTGTAGAAACCCGCACCAGATAATCCATTAGCTTAATAGGTTTGGGATTATCAAATTTCTCGCTCGGCAGAATTTCTTTTAGAAGAACTGTGGTACTTTGTGGGTCAAAAACACCCCATGTTGTTTTAATTGCTTTGTTGGGGTTTTTCATTTCATACAGAAATTCTTTCTGTTTAGGTAGTGACTCTTTCCATAATATTCGACCCTCGCTTATCATTTTTTCAAGTGAAGCATGCGAAAATGCCCATGTGTTTATATACCGTTTCCCTGTTGCTGGGTCAACAATAGTAAATGCTTCATCCTTGGATTTGGTCGTGCTTTTGATGTTTGACATTCGCCAAGGGCCTCGCGGGTCGCCATCGGGATTGCTAAAACCATCTGCCTCTGCACTGCGTTTTTCACCTACAAATCTAAAATTCGAATTCTTAGAATAAACCAGTATATATTCATGTACATTTACAAGCATACTGCTTGGGGGTACACCCTTAGCACCAGCTTTTTTATCCCATATTATAGCTTCAATAAAATTCCGTTTTCCAAAGATTTCATCGCAAATTAGCTTCAAATTTGCCAATTCATTGTCATCAATACTAATGAAAATGGCTCCATCTTCCGCCAATAGCTTTTGCAGCAGCTTCAGCCGGGGGTACATCATACACAGCCATTTGTCGTGGCGGGTCAAGTCCTCGCCCTCTTTGCCCACGACCTTGCCCAGCCACTTCTTGATTTTCGGGTCGTTCACATTGTCGTTGTATACCCATCCCTCGTTGCCTGTGTTGTAGGGCGGATCAATGTAGATGCACTTCACCCTGCCCTCGTATCGTGGGAGCAGGGCTTTCAGGGCTTCCAAGTTGTCGCCCCGAATAATCATATTCTCGCTGTCATCGTCACCATAGGCATACTGCTTTTCCAGCACCCGAAAGGGAACTTCCTGATGATGGTTGATGACTTTCTCTTTTCCGATCCATTCAAGTGTAGGCATAGAACGCCCTCCGCATCTGAGAAATGAGTTGTGGGGGTATCGTTTGTCCAGGAGGGCGCACGATGTATGCCCCATGACCGAACAGACAACCCTGCCCACAAATATCCAAGTATATTTTAACACAACAAGCCACCATCGACAACGGCAAGCGTCGTGTTGCGAAAATAGACAAGCCGATTTCCCGCATTTATGAGGATAACATCCTCGGCAAGCTGGACGATGAACGATGTATGCAGATGTACGCAGGTTATGAGCAGAAACAAAAAGAACTCATTTAGAGTATAGCCGACAGCGAAAAACGGCTTGCAAACATGGAGCAGAAGTCCACGGATTTACGCTCCCTGCTTGCCTCCCTGCGTGAGATAACGGACATCACAGAACTAAATCAAACGATGATGAACAAACTCATCCAACGCATCGAAGTCCACAGCAATGAGAAAAAGCACAGCCACAACAGGGTAAAGAGGTGGACATCTACTTTACCGCCGTCGGCATGGTGCGTATCCCCGATGAAAAAGAAATTCTCCACATCATGGAGGATATTCAGAAACGGAATACGGGCACCTCTAAAGTTGTAAGGCTTACAGCCCGAGCCTGATACAAAAAGTGGTGCAACCACTTTCGAGACTGCACCACCTACATAAAATACTTCCTTTAGACCACGCAGGGAATTACCCACAGCTTTTTGTTTTCTCAAGATACCCTTAGACACCCTTCTTCGCCTTGCGGATGAGCTCCGCTTTGCGGAAGGTTCTTGCCGGCTCGTGGCCAGGCAGGGGCAGGAGTTTCTCGTGGATTGCATCCACAATGTCGCTCGCGCCGACGAAGAAGTACTTGTCGTACTCTGCGGAAGGCGTAATCCAGTTCTTGCAGCCCAGAACAAACGGAGCTGCATCCAGATAGTCAAAGCAGAGCTGGGAGAGGTTGCTCGCGATATCGTGCATGATGCTGCCTCTCTCGCAAGCCTCGCTGACCAGAATCACGCGGCCCGTCTTCTCGACAGATTTTGCGACCATCTCATAGTTGAAGGGAACGACGCTTCTCATATCGATGACCTCTGCGGAGACGCCATAGCCTTCCAACGTCTTAGCAGCATCCAGCGCGCTGTACAGCGCCGGCCCAAGGGTCAGGATCGTAACATCGTCACCTGCTCTTCTGACAACCGGCTCACCGAAGGGAACTTCGTAGTAGCCTTCCGGAACGCCCTCTTTGACGAACTTCTCAGGCATATCGTAGATCTTCTGGCTCTCGAAGAAGACAACCGGATCCGTTCCAGCCAGAGCGGTGTTCATCATGCCCTTTGCGTCATAAGGCGTAACCGGGTAGACAACCTTCAGGCCAGGAACCTGCGCACACATGGAAGTCCACTCCTGGGAGTGCTGCGCGCCATATTTGGAGCCGACGGAGATGCGCAGAACAACCGGCATCTTCAGAAGGCCGCCGGACATTGCCTGCCATTTTGCCAGCTGGTTGAAGACTTCGTCGCCGCAGCGGCCAAGGAAGTCGCCATACATCAGCTCGACGATCGCGCGGCCACCGCACATGCCGTAGCCAACTGCCGTGCCCACGATTGCAGACTCGGAAATCGGGGAGTTGAACAGTCTGTGGCGCGGAACCGAATCCACCATGTTTCTGGTAACAGCGAACGCACCGCCCCAGTATGCCACATCCTCGCCGTACATAACCAGCGTCGGATCCGTATAGAATTTATCCAGCATCGCCTCGAACAGACCGTCGCGGATGGTATAGGTCTTGATCTTGGGGATCTCTTTGCCGTTCTCATCGTAAGCATATCTTGCTCTGTTGGCAAGCTGCTTGACGCGGTCGTTATCCTCTCTTGCCGTCAGCATTTCAGCCGGGCGATCGTCCATCTTCTCAACATACTGGTTGGAGAACATGAGATCCTCGATGAGCTGCGGGTTCTTATCCAGATCGTAGTAGGGAGTCTCTTCCTTATCAGCGGCAAGTTTGAATGCGTTTTCGTTGCGCTCGATGATCTTCTTCTCCAGCGCATCGATCTCTTCCTGGGTGCAGACACCAGCTTCGATGAGCTGCTTTGCGAACGCAGGAATCGCATCCTGCGCCTGCCAAGCCTCGATCTCCTCTGTGCTGCGGTATGCGTTGACGTCGGACGGGGAGTGGCCGCTGAAACGGTAGGTAACGATATCCAGCATGACCGGGCCGTCTTCCTTGGCCAGAGGCAGTTTTCTTCTATAAGCATCGATGACAGCCATGACATTGAAGCCGTCAACACGCTCTACATGCAGCTGTGTCGGGGAGACGCCGGCAGCGAAACGGGCGATCATGTTGTAGCCCATGGTCTCGCCGGTGGTCTTGCCGCCCATGCCGTAGGAGTTGGTGGAGAAGTTGAAGATAACCGGGAGGCCGCCCTTGTTATACGGCTCTTCCCAGAGCTGGCGATACTGATCCATCGCCGCGAAGTTCATGCCTTCCCAAACAGGGCCGCAGCCGAGCGAACCATCGCCCAGGTTTGCAACCGCAACGCCCGGCTTCTGGTTGACTTTCTTATACAGAGCAGCGCCCGCTGCGACGCAGGAGGAGCCGCCGACGATAGCGTTGTTCGGGTAGATGCCGAACGGCTGGAATGCAGCGTGCATGGAGCCGCCCAGGCCGCGCAGGAAGCCGACTTCACGCGCGAAAATCTCTGCCATTGCGCCATACAGGAAGAAGTTCTTTGCCGTCTCCTTCATGTCCGCGCCCGGGAGCTTCTCAGCGACTTTCTGATAAAGCGCGCCGCCCATGTAGTTCTCCATGATGTCTTTCAGTTCATCATCCGAGAGCTTGTGGATTGCGGAGAACGCCTTTGCGATGATCTCGTGGTGGCTTCTATGGCTGCCGAAAACGAAATCGTTTGCATCCAGATAGTATGCTTCGCCGACTGCCGCAGCTTCCTGGCCGATGGCAAGGTGCGCCGGGCCGGGATAGGTGTAGTTGACGCCCGCATACATGCCCTTCTGCTTGATATCCAGCAGCATCAGCTCGAAGGTGCGGATGGAGAACATATCCTCGTAGATGCGCATGAAATCTTCTTTGCTGAAGTTTGCTTTCTCATCTTCGATGGTCTTGTTATACTGGTTGACGTCGATATCCTCGAAATGAATCTTTCCAGGAGCCCGAAGCTCGTTCGGGTCAGTATACAAACACTTTGGCATTTTACTTTTTACCTCTCTTTAAAATATCGCAATTTCGCTTGGCGAAATTATTTCATCTGCATCATATCAAAGTTCTCGAGATAGTTCACGAGGGCTTTGAGGAAACGCGCCGCAGGAGCACCGTCGATGGCTCTGTGGTCGAACGTCAGGGAAAGACCCATTGCCGGGTATGTCTCGCCGTTCTTCTTCATGCGGTAGGTGACGCCGTCCACGCCCAGAATGCCCGTCTGCGGCGGGTTGATAACAGGCGTGAAGCTCTCAATTCCGAAGCTGCCCAGGTTGCTGACCGTGAACGTGCCGCAGTTTAACAGATCCGGGTTGATATTGCCC
>JAHZHM010000255.1:0-4468 GCA_019420265.1 Clostridiales bacterium | reverse complement strand
CAGCAGGCTCATCTTATCTGCCGCGACAACCGCGGGAACCAGAAGGCCTCTCTCCGTATCGACTGCGCAGCCGACGTTGACGTCGTCGAAAACGCGCAGCGTATCATCCAGCAGGTGTGCGTTCAGCTCGGGGAAATCGGGCAGAACTTTGGAGACTGCATGAATGAGCATATCGTTGAGCGTGATGCCTGCAAACTCATCCGTGAAGCTGCATTCCTTGAACTTCTTGCGCAGCGCCAGAACAGCCGTCGCATCGAAGCTGGTGTTGAGCGTGAGCTGCGGGATGGTGGAAAGCGAAGTGGACATCGCCCGTGCAATCACCTTGCGGACGTTGCTCTGCTTCTTATCCGTATATCCGCCGGATCTCGGCGCCTCTGCCACAGCCGCCGCTGCAGGCGCTTCGGCCTTCTTGGCCGTGCCAGCTTCCGCCGCCGCGATGACGTCTCTTGCGATCACTCTGCCCTCGGGGCCAGTGGGCGCAATGCCCTCCGTCTCGACGCCCAGCTGCTTCGCAAAAGTCTTTGCTCTGGGGGAGACAGGCGCACCATTTGCCTCTGCCCTCGGCGCTGCTGCCGCTGCCGGAGCTGCCGCAGGAGCAGGCACTGCCTCTGCCGCGGGTGCTTCGGGCTCTGCTGCCGGTGCCGCACCTGCCGGGCGCTCGTATTTCTCGCCAGGCTCGCCAATGACGCATACGTCTGCCAGGCACTCGACTACATCGCCTTCTTCATAGAACTGATCCAGAATCGTGCCGGAGAATTCCGACTCTTCATCGATAGAAGCCTTATCCGTCTCGTAAGAGAACAGCGGCTCGCCCTTCTCAACCGTATCGCCGACTTTCTTATACCAGGTCGTCAGGATACAATCCGTTACTGTAATGCCAACTTTCGGCATGATCACAACGTTTGCCATGTTACCTCCTAAAATGCGTCTTGGCGCAAATTTAAAACAATATGAAATGATATTGTGATTGCAGCAGGCGCAGAGAAACGACGGACTTTTTCCCTGCCCCGCCGCAAACAACACATATTTGTAACAATTTTATTGTATCGCCTGCCCCCCGAAATGTCAATGTAGCGCAGGCTTTTTTTCATTTTTCCCAAAGGCTTTCAAATTCTCTTCCGATTATTGACAAACCGGCACAATTATTCTACCATTATAGCTGGATGTATGCCGATAGCATACGGTAACAGTATGGCAAAACATACGCATTCTATAAGATTTATATAAGAAGGAGTCTACTATGAACAAACGTTATGACGTTGCAGTTTTGGGCGGCGGCCCCGGCGGCTATGAAGCGGCCATTCGCTGCTCGCAGCTTGGCCTGAAGACGGCGCTCATCGAGGCGCGCGAGCTGGGCGGAACCTGCCTGAACAGAGGCTGCATCCCCACCAAAGCCCTGCTGCATAGCGCAGAGCTCTATGAGGAAGCGAAAAACGCTGCGAAATTCGGCGTCTCCACAGGCGAAATTACCTATGACTATGCGAAAATCGCTGCCAACAAGGATGCTGTCGTCGCGAGATTGACGGGCGGCATTGGCGCCCTGGAAGCGGCGCATGGCGTCGATGTTGTCAATGGGTTTGGCAAGCTGACCAGCGCCAACACCATCGAGGTAGACAACGGCACAACCGTCGAGGCGGATAAAATCATCCTGGCTACCGGTTCTGCTCCTGCCCGCCCCCCGATTCCCGGCATCGATGGCAAAAACGTCGTCACCAGCGATGAAGTGCTGGCCATGACGGAACTGCCGGATAGCTTCGTCATCATCGGCGGCGGCGTCATCGGCATGGAGTTTACCACGCTGTTCGCAACGCTGGGCAAGAAGGTTACCGTCATCGAGATGATGCCTTCCATCCTGCCGGGCGTGGATGCGGATATCGTCAATTCCCTGAAAGCAAGCCTGAAGAAGAAAGGCGTTACCATCATCAACAATGCCAAAGTTACGGGCATCGAAGGCGGCGATACGGTTTCCGTCAGCTATGAGCTGAACGGCAAGAGCGAAGTCGCAACGGGCAGCGTCTGCGTCGTCAGCGTTGGCCGCCGCGCTATGACGGCTGGCATTGGCCTGGAAGAGCTGGGCATCAAGATGAACCGCGCGTTCGTCGAGGTGGATAGCTGCATGCAGACCAGCATCAAGAATATCTACGCCATCGGCGATATCACGGGCAAGATTCAGCTGGCGCATGTCGCTTCCGCACAGGGCATGGTTGCTGCGGCGAACTGCGCTGGCAGAACCGCAACCATGAGCTACGATGTCGTCCCGGCCTGCATCTACTCTTCTCCCGAAATCGCCTACATCGGCATGACGGCAGAGAAAGCCAAAGAAGCTGGCTATGATGTGGAGATCGGCTCCTTCAACGTTGCGGGCAACGGCAAGGCTATGGTCATGGGCGCCAACAGCGGCGTTGTGAAAATCATCGCCCAGAAGACCACGGGCAAAATCCTGGGCGCACAGATCTTCGCCCCCAGAGCGACGGATATGATCGGCGAAATCGCAGTTCTGATGAAAAAGAACGGCACGGTTACGGACCTTTCGGATACCATCCACCCGCACCCCACCGTCTGCGAGACGCTGATGGAGGCTGCGCACGATGTGGAAGGCCTCTCCTGCAACGCGATGCCCAAGAAAAAGAAATAAGCGATAAAAAAGCTCCCGTTTGAAAGAGATTTCATCAGGAAGCGAAGATACCCGCCAGAAAGCATGCGCTTTTGGGCGGGTATTTTTTTGCAGACCGAGCGAGCAATCTTTCCTGCCCAGATATCTACTCGATTGCCATATAGATATCCATGAACTTAGCGCCCTTGTCATCAAAATATTCATGTTCATAGCAGGAAAGGATGGATGGATCATGCTTTTGCTTGAGCCCGTTGATCGACATATATGCCATCAAAGCCTTATAGGCGTTTGGAATGAGCTCAAACTTGCTCTCCTCCGGAAGCTCTTCCAATGTAATCGTAATATAGTTTTGTTTGCCTTGGCTTACGATTTCCACCCCAAGGCCATCGGGCTGCTGTCCTTTTTCAAGAACGAGCGCCGCTCCATAACCACGCATATGCAAGACGTTTCTCTGCTCCTGAGATACCTGCGGAAAATCCCACCCAATCAGATACGGATTTTCTATTTTTAGCTGCTTTGCCCATCTCCCCACATGTGAAATCGCATCCTCTTCCGGTTCTCTGCTTATGACAAGATAGCTGATATAGCGAAAAGACTCCACTGCCACCATGCGAATATCGGAATATGCCTTATTGCTATAATCCATATTTCCCTTTAGCATCTGGTCGATGGAGCAGTGAAACAGCTCGCAAAGCAGGACCAGCTTCTCAACTTCCGGCAATATGGCTTCAAGTTCCCATTTTGAAATGGTTTGCCGGCTGACATTGATTCTCTCTGCCAGCTCTTCTTGTGTCATGCCCGTCATTTTTCTCAAAATCTGTAGATTCTTTCCGAAATTCATTTGAACATCCTCCCGTCTTTGATGAAAACATTATTTCATATCTCTATGCCTTTATCCAGAAACCTCAATGTGCCTTTTTAGAAAACTCCGCGCGCATCGAGTGCGCAATAGCAAACAAGGCAAGCCCTTTTGGCTTGCCTTGTTTGCTCTGTTTATACGCGCCTCCACTTGGAAGCTCTTTTTAATCTTTCTGATTGTTCTCTATTGCCGCCATTTGCTCCAGCAGCTCCAGCGGAAATGGCGGAGAAGCCAGCGGCTTTAGCGCGATAGAGATCAGCTTAATCGGGTTGTCATCTGCGGCAATGCGGTTGGAATGAATCGCGCCGCATTTTCGGCAGCGGTGCAAAATCGCCCATTCGCCATCTTTTCGCACCCAAACCCCGATGGCATCCATCACTCCCTTGCAGAGCGAAGCGCGATCCCCCGGCTGTTCATCCAGGTGAA
This sequence comes from Clostridiales bacterium, assembly GCA_019420265.1. GTDB lineage: Bacteria > Bacillota > Clostridia > Christensenellales > Christensenellaceae > QANA01. Next base: position 569 of record JAHZHM010000255.1, on the reverse strand, counting down.
GGCTCGCCAGGCATTTCGGGCAATGGTTCCGATGCCGGCTGCCCGCCCCTTCCTGCGCGATGACCGCCCCGCAGGCCCGGCAGACAAAGCAATCCCCCCGCGGCTCTTTCTGGCCCAGCTGTTTCTTTTTTGAATTCAAGTGATTTTCCTCCTTCAGCAAATTCATCCTGCTGGGAGGCTCAGCGGAAATTAGTTCGCAAAAACCTCCCGGTTTGCTACAATCTCCGATGCGTTATTGTTATAATATTTCAAACAAAATCTCCTTTCCCTCTCATTTGGCTCCTGGCCTTTTGTTATCTTAACATGGCACAGTGCGGTTTTGCAAGTTTTTCGCATTGTGCGCTCACTCTAGCTCTCTTCCAAGGGGGATCTGCAACTTTCCACTTTCGTCAGGGCGCGAAACATCTCGATTCTTTCAGCCAGGAGCGGGGTCTCCTCTCCCGGCTCAAATAGCGAAGCAACACCCTATCCATGAAAAAGAGCGCAATCGCTGCGCTCTTTTCTCTCTCTTCTTCTACGGCCGCAATCCGCTGCCGCCCTGCAATGTGATGGTCTCGCCCGTCAGGTAG
>JAHZHM010000254.1:1355-3165 GCA_019420265.1 Clostridiales bacterium | reverse complement strand
AAAGAGCGACTGGAGCAGATTGAGCGCTGGAAGGCGGAGCATAAAGAGAAATAGCGCGACAGGGAGAAGGGCGCCTCTGCGGATGGGAGAGGCAAAGCTCCGTGCAAGATTGAGCTGCCATTCCCAAATATAAAAAAGCGATACCTAATTTTGCGGTTAGGCATCGCTTTTTTGGATCTATCAGTCTTTCCCCGGCGGAGTGAAAGTGGGTTTTTTGCCGAAATTGGGTTTTTCCTTTTGGGGCGGCTGGAAACTCGGTTTCTCCACCTTGGTATCTTCAAAATTGTTTTTCGGAGAAGGGGAGGAGAGATCGAAATACAGCCGGGAATCCTCGGTTACGCCAAAATCCCGGTTGGAGCCGGTATCCTGGACGCGGTTGAAGGCTTCGCGGAACATGGCGTTATGCGCCTCCTCGCGATTGAGCAGGAAATCGATGGTCTGACGGACGCACTTATCGTCGATTTGGCGGTAGAGATATTCGTAGACCACTTTGGCGCGCTGTTCGCTGGCGATATTGGAAAGCAGGTCTGCGCAAAGGTCTCCTGTAACGGTAACGTAATCCGAAGTCCAGGAATAGCCGGAGGAGTTGATGAGCCCAGGGTTTAACCCTAAGATGACATGCGTCTGGATTTCGCCCACCTGCGTCTGCTGATAATCGACATCGTGGCCATTGAGCAGATTGATGGTTTGGGCGACCATCTCCATATGGCTCAGCTCTTCCGCGGCGATGTCCATAAAGAGATCCTTGATGGCGGGATCTTTGATCCGAAAGCTCTGCGACATATACTGCATAGCCGCCTTCAGCTCTCCATTGCCGCCGCCCAGCTGCTCTTGCAGCAAAACGGCGTATTGCGGGTTGGGCCGCTCGACTTTGACATCCTGCAATAATTTTTTGTTGTGTTCAAACATGGTTTTCTCCTTTTGAAAGTATGGTGTTTTTCTTATTATCTGTGGAACGCGCACTGTTATGCGCAAAACCGGCGAAAGAGCGGTTGTAAGCGGGTGGAAAAAGGTGTAAACTAAAGCGGAACCGGATAAAATGAAATGGAGAATTTTTATGCAGCTGTTTTTGGAAAAACACAGGCGCGCAGTGATGCAGACGATCACTGTGCTGTTTTGGTTTGCGCTTTATGTCTACGTTCCCTATCAGACTCCGTATCTGACTTTGCTGGGCGTGGCCTCTTCTTTTATCGGAATCATTCTCGGCGCCTATGGATTTTCCCAGATGATCATCCGCATTCCGCTGGGAATCGGGGCAGATCGAAAGGGGCGGCATAAACCTTTTATTATTCTGGGCAATCTCTGCGCGGCGGCGGCTTCGGTTTTGCGGTTTTGCTGGCCCAGCGCAGCCTCTTTTCTGCTGGCAAATCTCATTTCGGGCATGGCGGCTTCCACCTGGATTTCCAGCACCGTGCTTTACCCGACGTATTACCCCAAAGAGCAGCTGAAAAAAGCCATGGGCACATTGCTGGCTATGAACAACTTTGGCACGCTGATGGGGTTTCTGGCGGGCATGATTGCAACGCAGTTTTTCAAAACGGAAATTCTCTTTTTGCTGAGCGCGGGAGCGGGAAGTTTGAGCGCCATATTGAGCCTTTTGGTATGGGAAGGGCCGCAGAAGCAGGCCAGAACTTTGCCGCCGCTGAGCGAACACTTCCGCGTTTTTAAGCGCAAGCGGCTCCTGCTGTTTTCCGTGGGCATGGCGCTTTTGCAGGCCGTCAATATGAGCACGGCGATGTCGTTTACCAGCGAATACGGCAGGCAAATTGGGGCGGACAGCCTGCAGATTGGCCTTCTTTCTGCGCTGTAT
>JAHZHM010000254.1:0-1345 GCA_019420265.1 Clostridiales bacterium | reverse complement strand
CTCGTTTTATACGGGGACGCGGCACGCTGCCCGCCTTGGAGAGCGAAAGCTCGTCCCAATTTTCTTTTTGATCTATGCGGTTTGCTGTGGGAGCATTCCGCTGATCCGGCAGGTTCCGCTGCTCTGCCTGGCGCAGATTCTGGGCGGTTTCTCTTTTGCCAGCCTGCTCTCGCTGTTTATGTCTGGGGCAGTGGAGGGGGTGCCTCAGGAAAAGCGTTCGACTGCAATGGGCTTTTTTCAGGCGGTATATGGCATCGGCATGACGTTCGGGCCGACGCTCATGGGAGTGATGGTGCAGCGCGCAGGCATGCAGACGGCCTACTGGGCGATGGCCGCGCTTTGCGCCGTGGATGGCATTGCTGTCTGCTGGCTGCTCTCCAAAAAGAGCTTTGCCTGCGGGCAATAACGCTCGGCGTATATAATTTGTATCAAGTTGCAAAAGATATATAAGAGAATGGCAAAATCTGCTATGATGAAATTATCCTGAATTGGAACTTTTTTGAAAATAATGCGTCTAAGAGGGTAGTATTTGAAAGGGCAATGGAGAAAAACCATGAGTAAGAAGAAAAAGATCATTCTAATTGCATCTATTTCGGCGGCTGTTGTGCTGGTGGCGGTCGGGCTGTTCTGGCTGCTCGGCGGAACGGGCGCTTCGGGGCAGAAGGTTTATGTGCAGCCGGTTTCTGAGATTTTGGGTTTGGGAACGGCGGGAGCGCAAAATCGGTATGCGGGCGTGATTGAATCGCAAAAGACGCTGAAAATTGAGCTGGATTCTTCCAAGACGCTTTCGGAGGTTTTCGTCAAAGAGGGCGACGAGGTGAAAGCGGGGGATCCGCTTTTCTCTTACGATGTGGATGAATTGAAGCTGAACCTGGAGCAGCTTAATTTGGATTTGGAGAGCACGAAAAGCAGCATCACGACCATGCAGGAGCAGATCGCCGCGCTGAAGCGGGAAAAGGCCAGCGCGCCTCAGAGCGAACAGCTGCAATATACCATTCAGATTCAGACGCTGGAAGTGAACATCATGCAGGCGGAATACACCATCAAGACCAAAACGGGCGAAATTGAGAAGGCGAAAAGCGCCATCGAGCACGCTGTCGTTACGGCGGAGATGGATGGCGTGGTGCGCGAGCTCAACCAGGGCGGCGGAGAACAGCAGCCGGACTATGGCGACGGCTCCCAGTCCTCCTTTATGACGATCACGGCTTCGGGCTCTTTCCGCGTCAAGGGGCTGGTGGGCGAGCAGTTTGTCTACACGCTCTATGAAGGCATGCCGGTGATTATCCGATCCCGGACGGATGAAAACATGATCTGGAAGGGAAGCATCCAGATCATGTTTTCATCC
>JAHZHM010000253.1 GCA_019420265.1 Clostridiales bacterium | reverse complement strand
GCCAGCTCACTCTCCCCGGGCTTTTCCGGCAAATGAATGCAAAAAAAATCTTCTAAATCTCCTCTCAGCTCGCACGTTTGATAAAACGAAGAAGAATATTCCTCGGGCAATTCCAGCGTCTCTAACGCCGTTTTGACGGCCTGGCGCAAAGTTCTTTGGTTAATCCCGGCCGTCAACGGATAATAAGCCATCATGCTCGGGGCAGAATCCAGCTGGAACACTTCCGGATTATCCATCTGCACGCGGTTTCGGAATATTTTGGGCTTCCCATAAAAGAGATATTCCTGCCCCACTTTATATTTTTCAAAAAGGAACGGAAGGTTAAAAATATTGATATCCAGCACACCCGTGCCATCGGCGACTTCAAAGCTGAAGATGCTGGTCTTTCCAAACCGGCGAATCCATCTTGGCGGCATGGTCAGCTTGGCACGCACCAGCGCGATCTCCGCTTGCGCGATCTCGGCAATTTTTTGCGGCGCGCGAAAATCCCGGTAGTAGGCCGGGAAATGATAGAGCAGATCCTCCACCGTCTCGATCTCCAAGTTTTTCAGAAGCTTTGCCGTTTTTGGCCCAATTTTGCTCAGCGCCGTTACATGCGAATTCAGATAGACTCCCATTCTTCTCCCTATAGATAGAAAAAGGCGAGCACAAAGGCTCGCCTCTCTTTTCCTCGTTATTCAACCGATATGATATAATGATAGACCGGCTGGCCGCCCTGATAAAGCTCTGTATCCAAATCGTCGTATTTTTCAGCAACTTCATCTACCAGAGCGCGCGCTTCCTCTTCTGCCACTTCTGCTCCAGAATAGAAGGAAATGACGGCGTCGTCTTCGGTTACCATTTTCTCCAGCAGCGCCTCTACCGTCTGCTTCATATCCGTTCCATGAGAGACGATATCGCCTTCTAAAATGCCCAGGAATTCCCCTTCCAGGATTTGCTCTCCATTCATATGGCTATCCCGGACAGCCTTTGTAACAGAGGCAGATTTGACGCTGCCCAGCGCCTCCCTCATGGCCTGCTCGTTTTCCTCTAGGCTGGCATCTTCGCCCCGGTAGGAGAGCATTGCCGAAAGCCCCTGCGGGAATGTTTTGGAAGGGATCACCGCGATGGTTTTCTCCGTCAGCTCACCCGCCTGCTCAGCCGCCAAAATAATATTCTTATTGTTGGGCAGCACGATGACATGATCCGAAGGAGCGCGCTCGATGGCCTCTTTTATATCCTCTGCGCTGGGATTCAT
>JAHZHM010000252.1 GCA_019420265.1 Clostridiales bacterium | reverse complement strand
CCTTTTATTCCATAATTTTCCATTACCATTCTTGGAGGAAAACTATGGATACACTTTCTCAAGTTGTCGCTTCCAATATTCTCAAACTGCGCACGAAGGCTGGTCTTTCGCGCCTGGCTCTGGCCTCAGAAGCCGGCATCGGCCAGGATACGCTTCACGATATCGAGCACGCCCGCATCAATTCCAGCATAAAAACCATCGAGAAAATTGCAAGCGCCCTGGGTGTCCCTTCCTATCAGCTTTTGGCTGGGTGGTATCCTCCCCAGTCCAAGGCCGCCCCTGTTTTGGAGTATTTGATCAGAAATCTGTAATATTTTTTCCGCCGTGCCTGTTTGCATAATGTGCCCCATCCGCGGTATCTTTCTGCCCAAACTTCCCTTAACCATGCCGTTTATCCGCTGTCCTGTTCATAAATTATTTATGCAATTGTTTCATCTTTTTGGCCATAACCTCCGCGGGCTATGTTATAATAGAGAAAAGTCCCATCAGAAAGGATGCTGGTATGTTAAAAAAACTTAGCATGTGCGCGATCAGCTTTTTGCTCATCGTCGTATTGGGTTGCTCCCCTGTTTTGGCTGCAGATGTCGCCGAAGGAGAGTCCCGCGTTACCATAGGCGCGAATTTAACGTCAGAACAGCGAGCGCAAATCTATAGAGATTTTGGCCTTTCCGAAGGCGATGTGCCCGAGCTTCTTGTAACAAACGAAGAAGAACGCCTCTATTTAGAGGGCATCGCGCCGGAAAATAAGATTGGAAGCGCCGCCCTCTCCTGTGTCTATATCAAAATTTTGGAAGAGGGAGAAGGGTTGAATATTTCGCTGCATAATGTCAACTGGTGCAGCGAGAATATGTACCGCAACGCGCTCATCACCGCCGGCATTACAGATGCCAGCGTCATGATCTCTGCTCCTTTCCCTGTCTCGGGCACCGCCGCCCTCACAGGCATCTATAAAGCCTACGAGGATATCACCGGCGAAAAGCTGGATGAGTCCGCAAAAAAGGCCGCCGCCAGCGAGCTAGTCATCACGGGCGACTTGGCAGAGGCCATCGGCAGTGTCGATGCCACCCAACTCGTCAACGAACTCAAAGGCATCCTAGATCAAACACAGGATATGACGGATGATGAAGTCCGCTCCGAAATCTCTGCCATCGCAAAGGATTTAGGCGTAGAGGTGTCAGATGCCCAAATAGAGCAGCTGCTCCATCTGTGCCGGGAGCTAGAGGGCCTGGATACAGAGCAACTTCAGGAACGCCTGGAATCTATCGTTGGCGTCATCGATGGAGCCAAAAAGGTAGATACCTTCTTCTCCAAGTTAGGCAAGGATATCCAAAATTTCTTCCAGAGCGTCGGAGACTTCTTCTCCAACCTGTTCAAGAAATAGCCATATAGCAAAAAAGCGCCGCCCGTATCTGGGCGGTGCTTTTTATTTCTCATTTTCTATCAGCCCACAGGCATTCTGCTCTCTTCCCGTTTCTCCTCTTTCCCCGCCGTACTTACTCCTCCCCGCGCCGCACTTCCCTTTTTTCTCCCTCGCCTTTCTTTCATCTTATCCCCCTTTCTCCGCCTCTTTGCCGCTATCCGCGTGCCCATATTCCCTTCCTTTCATTCTCATTCCCTTGCAATCAAAAAGGAGCAGAATCGCTTCTGCTCCTTTTGTGTTTCTTATGCTAGTTTGTCTCGCCCTCTGTGCCGCCAGTCGGTGCGGATACATCCGGCTCAGCTGGTACAGACTCCTGAGGAGCCGTCGGCGTGGGCTCTGCAGGTGTGGGCGTGGGTGTTGGCGTAACCGGCGGTGTCGGCGTCGGCTGCACAGCCCCTGTCCCGACGATTTTCTCTCCCTGCACCGCGTTGTAGGTGGAGTTCGCCAAGAATTCTTTCTTCACAAGCTTGCCGTCTTTATAGTAGTGCTTGTAGGAAGCATACTTGGAACCGCTCTTTTCCTTGCGCACAATCTGCTCATAGCCCGTCGGCTTGGTGCTATCCTGAGTAATCTTCATCGCTTTGGGCGCAATAGAGCCAATGTAGTCCGAAGTCAGGCGAATCTCGTTGTATTCTTCCGGCCAAGCCTCACCATAGATCTCAATGTGCACTTTCTTGCCCTCTGCCGAGGCGACGATGAAAATATCCGAATTCGTATTATTCTTCCAAGTGAAATCGATCGTCCCAGTATTGATCGTCGCGTCCAGCCCCGCGTCTACATATCCAACTTTGCTGGAGTGGTTTCTGCGGTAAACGATCTCCAAATCTGCCTTGACAACCGCGTTATAAAGTGTCGACGAAACCTGGCAAACGCCGCCGCCTGCCTGCATTTCCTTGTCCGCGCCGCCATTGATAATCGCCGGCGCCGGCGTCCAGCCGCCTGAA
>JAHZHM010000251.1 GCA_019420265.1 Clostridiales bacterium | reverse complement strand
ACCATGGCCGTAAACCGCAGAACCGGTGCCTGCGCCTCCAGCACGGCCATCAGGCATTTGCTTGTAATATAATAAGGAAGGTTTCCCACCACAGCAAAAGGTTCTCCCCCAAAATGCTCCTGGGCAATCTGCTGCAAGTCCGCTTTCAGAAAATCCTGCCAGATCACATGGGTATTTTCCAGCCCGTCCAGCGTCTGAGAAAGCACCTGCACCATGCCCTTATCAATTTCCACCGCCACAACTTTTTTTGCCCGCCGTGCCAGCGCCTGCGTCAGCACGCCCAGACCCGGCCCGATTTCCAAGGCGTTCTCCCCTGGCCGCACGGCCGCTTCTGCAATTTTGCCGACGATGTTCTCATCCCGCAAAAAATTCTGTCCCAGTTTTTTAAGCGGAGCCAGCTGATATTTTTTCAGCAATTCGCTGATTACCTTCGGGGAATAGAGCTCTTCCATGCTTCCTCCTGCGGCTGTGCCGCCCTTTTTTCCTGATAGAAAAGCCCCGGAAATTCCGGGGCCGCATTTTGCTTAATAGTTATCGTAGTAATCGCCGCGCTTATAGTCGTAAACCGAATTGCCGGCATACATATCGATATGCTCCAGCGCCTTGCCCGCGCCGATGGCAACACAGGAAACCGCATCGTCTGCCACATAGCAGGGAATCTTGCAGCGCTCGGCCAGCAGCCGATCCAGCCCATAGAGCATGGAGCCGCCGCCCGTCATGCAAATGCCGTTCTCCGCGATGTCCGCCGCCAGTTCCGGGGGCGTCCGCTCAAGAACGCTGTGCACCTTTTCCATGATGAGATTGAGCGGCTCGCGGAACGCTTCAATCGTCTCGTTGGAGCTGATGGTTACCGTCTTGGGAAGGCCGGAGATGAGGTTGCGCCCGGTAATTTCCATATAGGCTTCTTCTTTTCTCGGGAACGCCGAGCCGATGTTGATTTTGACATCCTCCGCCGTGCGCTCGCCGATGATCATATTATATTTTTTCTTGACATAGCGGATCATCGCCTCATCGAACTTATCGCCCGCGCACTTGATAGAGCCGCTGATGACTGCGCCGCCCAGAGAGATGACGGCGATATCCGTCGTGCCGCCGCCCACGTCCACCACCATCTGGCCCACAGGCTGGCCGATGTCCAACCCCGCGCCGATGGCCGCAGCAATCGGCTCTTCCATCAGGCAGACATGCCGGGCACCGGCATCCTCTGTTGCTTCGATGATGGAGCGCTTTTCCACTTCCGTAACGCCGCTGGGCACACAGACGATGACCTTTGGCTTGAAGAACAATCTGCGCCCCAGCACTTTGCGCAGAAAATAGCGCAGCATGCGCTCGGTATCGTGGAAGTTAGAGATGACGCCGTCTCTGAGCGGGCGGACTGCCACAATGTTGCCCGGCGTTCTGCCCAGCATGACCCGCGCCTCTTCGCCGATGGCGACCATCTGGCCGTTGGTCCGATCCACCGCGACAACCGAGGGCTCCCGCAGTACAATTCCTTTTCCTTTTACATATACGAGCACAGTTGCCGTGCCCAAATCGATACCGACATCGTTATATTCAAACAAGCCCATGTGTTACTCTCCTAAATCTCATCTGCGGGCGGTGCAAAAAACTGCATCGCACTTCTTTTTAATGATAATATATCACGCAATAATTTTCAAGCGTATTTCTGCTCGGAGCTGTGTCTAACTTGTAGATTTTTGCGCATGTTCTTTATTTCTTTACAAAGCCGTTACATATCGCCAAAATTTTGCCGCGCCATCAAATTGCAAAGCGGATATTTTGTAAAACTCTATCGCGCCGCTTCTAATTTCATGGTGTAATGGCTAATATGTGCGATATAATGCGGGCATGTTACCCATATCAAGCTCGGCCAGGAATGCCTGGAGCTAGGCAACACGGATGCCAAACGGGATTTTACAGACGTGCGCGATGTCGTGCGCGCCTATACCCTGCTGCTCGAGCACGGCAAACCCGGAGAGATATATAATGTAGGAAGTGGGAAGGCCATCGCAATTTCCGAGCTTTTGGAGAAAATTGTGGCGCTCTCCTGCGCGCAGATCACCGTGCAGGTGGATCCGGCGCGCCTGCGGCCTGTGGACATTCCCATCATCGAGGCAGATATTTCCCGGCTTTCACGGGATACCGGCTGGAAGCCAGCTATTCCCCTGGAACAAACGCTTGGCGATACGCTCTGCTACTGGCGCAAAACAACCGAACAATAGCGCAACCAAAACAAGGCGGCCGTTTGGCTGCCCTGTTTTTTTATTCTTTTCCGCAAAAAGGCGGCGCTTGTCTGCTTTTTATCTGCGAACCGCTTGTCTTTTACTCTGGCCTACGCCTCATGGCAATAGCGCTTTCTCGTGGCCTCGCCGCCGCGGATATGGCGCTCATCCATGTTTTTCTGCAGCACCTGCCGCACCTGCCGCGCCAGCGCCGGGTTGAGCTCTCCCAGCCGCTCTGTCACGTCCTTATGCACGGTGGATTTGCTGATTTTAAACTTGCCGGCAGCGCTGCGCACCGTCGCGCCCGTCTCGAGAATATAATTTGCAATGCCCAGCACTCTCTCCTCTATATAAGCCTTCATACTTCCGTCCCCTTTTACGGTGTTTGTAAGATTGTATGAGGCTCGTGTTTTTTTTATGAAATAACCGCTCAAAAAAAGGAAAACAGCCGCCGATCGCGAATATATAAAAAATCTGGGAAAAAATAAATAATCGAGAGGAAAACATCATGGAACAGTACATCTTAGCGCATGACTTCGGCACGAGCGCCGATAAGGCGTCCCTTTTCAACACCGATGGCCAGTTTATCAGCACCATCACCACCGCTTATCACACCAACCACTCCAATTCCACTTGGGCAGAACAGGATCCCGAGGATTGGTGGAACGCATTT
>JAHZHM010000250.1 GCA_019420265.1 Clostridiales bacterium | reverse complement strand
TCTTTGCTTTCACCACTTTTTCCTGTATAATTAATTGAGAAATCTTTTTAAGAGAAATTGGAGAGGAAACCGAAATACTATGAGCTATAAGTTAATCGCTATCGACATCGACGGAACGCTTTTAACCTCAGAAAAAAAGCTGACCGATCATAGCCTTGCCATCATGAAAGAAGCAGAGGCAGCCGGGCTGCATTGTGTGCTGGCTACCGGGCGCGTGGCCGCAAACGTCAAGGAAATCTATGGGCCACTGGGGCTCAAATCTCCCTGCATTTGCAGCGGCGGTGCACAGGTGGTAGACGGCAATTTCAACATGATCCATACCTGCTATATCCCTAACGAGATCGTCAAGGAAGTTCTGAATTTTGCCAAAGAAAAAGATGTGCACGTTCAAATCTTCCAAGATGAGAATTTCTATTTTGAGAAATACAGCAAATGGGCAGATATTTACAACGAGATCAGCGGGCTCAACCCGGTAGAGACGCCCAATCTGCATGAAATTCCCGTGGAAGAGCTGAACACGCCAAAAGTGCTCATTCTAGCAGAGCCCGAGCGCGTGCTGGAGGTGCAGGCAGAGGCCATAGAGCGCTTCCCCATGCTCAATATCGGGCGCTCTCGCCCCACGTTCCTGGAGATGAACAACCCCGAGGGCAACAAAGGCAATGCGCTCAAAGCTCTGGAGAAAATGCTTGGCCTCAAGAGAGAAGAGCTCATCGCAATCGGCGATAACCAGATCGACGAGAGCATGATCATCTATGCCGGGCTGGGCGTCGCCATCGGCAACGCGCTGGACGAGATCAAAGAAGTTTCCGATTACATTGCGCCGGATAACGACCACGAGGGTGTGGCGCATGTCATCGAAAAGTTTATGCTTGGCCGCGAGCCCAAAGTGTTCTAGCATCCCGGCTAGCGCCGGATAACGACCACGAGGGTGTGGTCGCATGTCACCCGAAAAGTTTATGCTTGGCCGCGAGCCCAAAGTGTTCTAGCACCCCGGCTAGCGCCGGACAACGACCACGAGGGTGTGGCCGCATGTCACCCAAAAAGTTCATGCTTGGCCACGAGCCCAAAGTGTTCTAGCACCCCGGCTAGCGCCGGACAATGGCTACAGGGTGTCAAAGATGCCGTGCTCTTGGGGTTCCGTCGGCACCGCAAATTTGGCATCTTGAAAGAACTGCGAAAAAAACGCATGAGCAAAGCGCTCTGCTTGTATTCCTATTTCAAACGGGCCGCTGCCCCATTTTCATGAAACGAGGATGTAAAACCATGAAACGTTCCATTCGATTAAGCAAATTTGTAAGCGAGCTGGAGCTCACTTCGCTCTACAAAGGGGAAAAAACTTCCTTCACAGTCGACACCAGCGAGCTCAACCGCCCTGGTTTGCAGCTTTCCGGTTTTTTTGAGCATTTTCCTTATGAGCGGATGCAGCTGTTCGGCAACGGTGAAATGACCTATCTTTCCACGCTCCCATCCGAAGTCGCCCAGGAACGGTTGGAGCGCATGCTGGCCTATGATATTCCGGCTATCATCATCTCCCGGAATTTGCAACCTTCGGAAGATTTCATCCGCATTGCAAATGAGCACGATATTCCCCTGCTGCTTTCGGATAAGCCGACTTCCAAAATCTCGCACGATGTCATTCTGTTTTTGGATAATGAACTGGCCCCAAGCATTGCGCGGCACGGCGGGCTGATGGATATTTATGGCGTCGGCGTGTTCATCACGGGCGAATCCGGCGTGGGCAAAAGTGAAGCGGCGCTGGAGCTGGTCAAGCGCGGGCATCGCCTGGTTGCAGACGACGTCGTCGAGATCCGCAAAATTTCGGATACTACGCTGGTCGGTCGCTCTCCGGATGTCATCCGGCACCTCATGGAGATCCGCGGGCTGGGACTGGTGGATGTCTCTGTGCTGTATGGCATGGGCGCCGTCATGGTGGATAAGACGATTACGCTCTGTGTGCATTTGGAGCTGGGCGACGTGCAGGATATCGATCGCCTCGGCATTGCAGAAGATCATGTGCGGCTGCTGGGCATCGATGTCCCCAAAATCACGATTCCCGTCCGCCCTGGCCGAAATATCGCCATCATCATGGAGGTGGCGGCGATGAACTTCCGCCTCAAATCTCTTGGGCATAACCCGGCCGATATGCTGGATCAGAAAATGCTGGCCTTGCTTGGCTAGAAATACCGATTAAAATGGGCCGGGGCTTTTGCTTCTGCCCTTTTTTCATCTCTCGAAAGGAGGCAGCATTGCTGCATCTGTCATGTCTTTTTCCTCTCAAATCAAAGCAGAGCTATGCCGGCAAGGGCAAAAAGACGATGCCTGCGCCAGAGCAGAGCTTGCGGGCATCCTGCACACCGGCGGCATCTTTAGTTTCGGCTCGGGAAAGCCGGCGCTGCTGCTCAATACAGAGCACAGCGATATCGTTACGCGCGTGTTTTCCCTGGCCAAACGCTGTTTTTCCATCGATTGTGAACTGCACCGCAAGCAGGGGTTAAAAAAGATAGAGACCTACTGCATCAAACTCTGTTTTCCCAATTTTCCCGATGCGCTGGATGCGCTGGCGCTCTCGCTTTCCCTGGGTATCGGCCCAGATGAGGCGCGTTTTGCTGCGCTTTGCGCGCCTGCCGGCTGCCAGGAGGCTTTTTTGCGGGGTGCATTTTTGGGCGGCGGCAGCATGACGGATCCCCAAAAGGCCTACCACCTGGAGTTTGTCTCCGGAAGCGCGGCCGTCGCCCGGGAGATTTGGCAGTTGCTCTGCGGCCTAGGGCTGGGCGCCGGAGCGATGCCTCGGCGCGAAAACCACATCGCTTATATCAAGGGCATTGAGGATATCATCACGCTTCTGACGCTGCTGGGCGCGCATGCTGCCGTGCTGGAATTGGAAAACATCCGCATCCTCAAAAATATCCGCAACAATGTCAACCGCCAAATTAACTGCGAAAATGCCAATATCGATAAAACCGTGCGCTCAGCCATGGCGCAGGTAGAGAATATCCGGCTCATCGAGGCCAGCATCGGCCTGGCTTCGCTGCCCGATGGCCTGCAGGAGGCGGCCGAGCTGCGGCTGCAAAACCCGGAAGCATCCCTCTCTGAACTGGCTGCGCTTTCCGGGGAAGGTTCGCGCTCACGCATCAATCACAGGCTGCGCCGTCTCTCAGAAATTGCGCAAGAGCTGCGCGATAAGGGAAAAATCCCTCCCGCTCTGCTGTAAATTTGCGTAAAAAAAGAGGATTTCCGCTCGCGGTATGGAATCCTTATAAGAGAAAGTTTCATCGCATCTTATCATACCCAAAACATCACAACGGGAGGCAAGACAATGCTATATAAGGAAATTACCATCAAAAATGAACTTGGGTTAAAATCCAGCGTGGCCGCACGATTCGTGCAAACGGCGGGGCAGTTCAAATCTCAAATTCTCATCGAATCTGAAAACAAGAAGATCAACGCCAAAAGCATTATGGGCGTATTGCTTCTGGGCATAAAGCAGGGAGAATCCATCTACGTTCTGGCCAATGGCGTCGATGAAAAAGAGGCTCTGGATGCTCTGGAAGAGCTGGCCAGCAAGGAAAGCTTTGAGGATTAAGGCAGAAATTTTGCCGATAGAGAGCGGAATTGCGAGAAGCAGTTCCGCTTTTTTCATATGCAAGCCATTCAGGGTGGGGCCAGCCCCTTAGGATTGGATTTTAGTAGCAGATTATCCGGCTGATGTTCCCCAATGAAAAGGAGAAGAAAATGGAATTCACAGAGTTATACGAGATCGCCAAAAACACGTTAAACCCACGCCAACTGACAGAAAATTCCTCCGTCGGCAGCGTTGCCGCGGCGCTGATGACGGACAAAGGAAATATCTACCGCGGCGTTTGCATCGACGTCCCCTGCTCCATGGGTTTTTGCGCGGAACATGCCGCCATTGCCGCCATGGTAACTGCTGGGGAAAACCGCATCGAGAAGCTCATCGCCGTCTATCAGGATGGGAGCGTCATCCCTCCCTGCGGGCGCTGCCGGGAGTTCGTCTGCCAGCTGCACCCGAAAAACTATCTCTGCCAGGTTCAACTGGCAGATCGGGTGGTGCGCATGGAAGAGTTGCTGCCAGAACGCTGGTAGGATATGGGGCTTGTACCATAAAAAAGAGAGCATCTTTGCCAAGCAGATGCTCTCTTTTTTATTCAACCCCATGCCGTGCTCTATAGCTTAGCCCACATGGTCTGCACAACCGGCCGAAACCCCTCTCGCTCA
>JAHZHM010000025.1 GCA_019420265.1 Clostridiales bacterium | reverse complement strand
ATTTTGGCATTGTATATGGAATCAGCGATTTTGGCCTGGCGAAGAACCTGGGCATCCCGCGCTTTCAAGCCAAGGAATATATCGATAAATATTTAGAGGAATTCTCCGGCGTTCGGGAATATATGACGCGCATTGTGGAGCAGGCCAAGCGCGATGGGTTCGTGCGCACGCGCTATGGGCGCATCCGCTATGTGGATGAGCTGAAAAGCTCCAATTTCAATACGCGCTCTTTTGGAGAGAGAGTGGCGCTCAATACGCCCATCCAGGGGACAGCGGCAGATATCATCAAATATGCGATGATCCGCGTATACGACGTTATGAGAGCGCGAAATTTGCGTTCTCGGCTGATTTTGCAGGTGCATGATGAACTTATCGTGGATACTGTGCCGGAGGAGCTGGAAGAAGTGAAAGCGATTTTAAAAGAGCAAATGGAACACGTGTGCGAGATGGCCGTGCCGCTCAAAGTGCATACGGCAGTAGGCAGTAACTGGGCGGAGGCAAAGTAGATGCGGTATGTGATCGGGCTGACAGGCGGCATTGCTTGCGGCAAATCTGCGGTCAGCCGTGTGCTTAGAGGGCTTGGAGCGAGTATTATCGATGCAGATCGAGTCGGGCATGAGGTTTTATATGCCGGGCAGGCGGCATATTCCCAGGTTGTGCAGGCGTTTGGAGAAGAGATTTTAAATGCCGAGGGCGAGATCGATCGAAAGAGGCTGGGCGCGATTGTCTTTGCGGAGAAAAAAAAGCTTTTACAGTTGAATTCGATCACGCATCCTCATATAATTAACAATATTGTAAAACAAATTGAAGCTGGAGATGGTATAATGGTGCTGGATGCGGCACTGCTCTTTGAGGCTGGCCTGGATGTGCTATGCGATGAAATCTGGCTGGTTATGGCAAAGAGGGAAGAGCAGATCCGGCGCATTTTGCTGCGCGATCACCTATCGCAGCAGGAGGCCGAGCGGCGCGTCCAAAGCCAGGGAGATTATGCGCAAAAAAGAGGAAAAGCAAAGCACATAATCGATAATTCCGGCACGCTTGGGGAACTTGAGAGAGAGGTAAAACGCCTGTATCGACAGGCGGAACAGATATGCGCAGAAAAAAGAAAAAAGCTCTGACGATTATTTTTGTGGCACTCGCTTTTTTATTTGTGTCGATTTTTGGCTTATATTGCTATTTTAAGACGCTCTATCCCATGAAACATTCTGAGCTCATCGCGCAATATGCGGCGGAGTATGAAATCGACCCTTATTTGGCGGCCGCGGTCATCTGGAAAGAAAGCCGTTTTCGGGAGGATGCCGTCTCCAGCGCCGGAGCTATGGGGCTGATGCAGGTCATGCCCGAAACGGGCCAATGGATCAGCCAGAAAATGGGAAGGGAAGATTATGCTCAGGAGCGGCTTTTTGAGCCGGAATATAATATTCGGTTGGGCTGCTGGTATTTAAGCTATTTGGATGAGAAATTCGGCGGCGATCCCGTCAAAATTTTGGCAGGCTATAATGCCGGGCCAAACCGGGTGATTGGCTGGCTGGAAAACCCGGAATACTCCAGCGATGGAAAATCCCTGGAAAAAATCCCGTTTGCGGAGACAGATAACTATGTTAAAAAAGTTCAACAGAGCTATGAGATATATCGGATCCTATACAAATTTTAGAAATGTGATCCTGTTGCTTTTGGCGGCCTGTTTTTTGCTGACGAGCTGCAAAAAAGAAGTGGAGGTTACGCCCTTTGACGAGGGGGATATGAGCACCAACGTCGATGAACTGCCGCCTCCTGCCAGCAGTGGCGCCGCGGAGAAAAAGACGCTTGCTATTATGATGACGCAAAACCCTTCTTCGCTGCATCCGTGGGCAGTTTTGGACGAGAATACAGCCAATCTTCTCTCGCTCATCACAGAGCCGGCCATTCGCATTTCCGTCGATGGGAAGTTTTCGGCTGGCGTCATACAGAGCTGGGAGATCAGCGAGGATGGGCTGACTTATACCTTCCATATCCGAAAAAATGTTCTGTTTCATGGGGATTATGGGAGTGTTACGGCAGATGATCTGATTTTTGCCTTGGAGAAAATCAAAAATTCGGATGCCGCGCAATGCGAATATGCGAAATATAGCAGCGTGCTTTCTTCCTATGAAAAAATCGATGATTTGACGCTGAAGGTTGTGGCATCCCAAAAATCCAGGGATATTTTTTATCTCATGAGCTTTCCTGTGATCCCAAAGTCTTATTATGAGCAGCTTGGGCTGGATACCAAGAAACTGCCCATCGGGACAGGCCCTTATTTTGCCGAGAGCAACACGGCAGAGGGCTTTGTGCTTTCGAGCAATGCAGCCTGGTGGCAGGAAGAGCCCGTTTATGATCAGATTATTGCAAAGCCGGTGTTTGGAGACGAACTGAAGATTGGCAGCAGCGCGCTGGAGCAGTTCCAGGTGATCTACACTTCGCTGATGACGGCAAATAGCTACAGCGCAGCCGGAAAAAACGAGCTTCACCAGGTGGTAACGCCCACTTATGATTGCCTTGTGCCAAACTATCACAATGAATTTTTGGCAAAAAGGGAAGTGCGGGAGGCGATTTCGACCGCGCTGAATCGAAGTGAGCTCATCTCCGTCGCACTGCTTGGGCAGGGGCAAGCAGCCGAAATGCCGGTTAATCCGAATTTTTGGGCATATGAAGGGCTGGAAAGCTCTGCCGGCGTTTATAATGCCGCAGAGGCCAACCGCTTGTTAGAGAATGCGGGTCTCGCGCTGGATGAGGAACAGGGCTTGCGCTATACCCTAAATGCAGACGGAAGCAAGCGATACCTGAAATTCAAGCTTTTATATACAGAAAATTCGGAATATGCCTATCGCAAGGCTCTCTGCGAAAAAATTGCGGAGCAGTTAAAATTGGTTGGCATCGAGATCGAGCTTGTAGAGGCGGATGCACAAACCTATCGAAGTCATCTGGAAAGCGGCAATTTCCAGTTGGCGCTGTGCAGCTTTTTCACCAACACAAATGGAGATAATGCGTTTTTGTTTTCGCAATATAACTATGGAAAAGCGCCCACCCGCGCGCTTGGGGAAAAGCTGGATGCCTTCCGCGGCGCTGTTACTTCAGAGGAGATCAAGCGTGCTTTTTCAGAGTATGTTCAAGCCTATTTGGAAGAAATTCCCACGATTGGTTTGCATTACCGCACGCATGCTGTCATCTTAGATGCGAATATCGTCGCTCCGTCGCGCCTGGCATATAAAAATATTTATGCAGATATTGGGCAGTGGAAATAGAATATTTCTCTTTGAAAAAGGCCATCCTATGATTGAATTTTGATAGGAGGTAACAACAATGAATCAAGAGAAATGCTCCCCTAACTATAGCATTAAATGCAATGTAACGAGCTGCGCAAATCACTGCAAAAACGACAGCTATTGCGCGCTGGACTGCATTTGCGTAGGAACCCACGAAGCAAATCCTACGGTCGATCAGTGCACGGATTGCCAGTCTTTTATCAAGAAATAACAGGCGAGAAGATGCAAAATAAAAGAGGCAGAAATTTCTGCCTCTTTTATTTTGTGCTCTGTTGCTCAAAAGCGAGCATGAGATCCAGCATGCGGCCATAGCTTTGCAGCCCATCTTCCACGCCGTTATAGGCCAGGTATTTCTCGTAAGTATCCTGGCTTTTTTCGGAAAAG
>JAHZHM010000249.1:6635-7230 GCA_019420265.1 Clostridiales bacterium | reverse complement strand
CGACCGAGAGCAACCGGCGAAAATACAAGGTGTATAACGCTATTTTCTTTGGAAACTTCTGGATGTTTGGTTTTGCGGCAGTTTGCTTCTATGTTCTGTTCAACCCGTTCGTTACGATTTGGGCCGGGAAGGATTTGCTGCTGGACCAGACGATGGTCGTCTTTATCGTTTTAAACTTTTACCTGGTCGGGATGCGCAATGTGAACACGACGTTCCGGGATACGATGGGCGTCTTTGAAGAAGGAAAATTTATTCCGATCATCTCGGCGGCTGTCAATATCGGCATTTCCATTTTGACGGCCAAAACCTTCGGGCTCATCGGCGCATTTATCGGGACCACCGTCAGCATGCTGACGACGCTAGTCTGGATGGAGCCGGTTGTGCTGTTTAAACACGGATTCCATCGAAGCCCGTTGCCGTATTTTATGAAATATATCGTGTACTTTATCGTTACGCTGCTCACGGCGCTGCTGACGAATTTCCTGGCGGGGCTGCTTGGGAACAGCGGTTTGCTGGTGTTTGCGGGAAAATTTCTCATTTGTATGATTGTCCCGAATGTCATTTTCTATTTGCTGTTCCATAAAACTGAGGAGTT
>JAHZHM010000249.1:2575-6573 GCA_019420265.1 Clostridiales bacterium | reverse complement strand
AAATCGGTTTTGGGAAGAAAACTTGGGAGGAGGAAACGCGCATGATTTTATTTGGGCCTTCTGGAAATTCAGATCAGTTTTACGAGGCAGGATATAAGCATACTTATGAGGCGATGGCCTGGATTCGGGGCATGGGCCTTGGAGCATATGAATACTCCTTTGGCAGAGGAGTGCGCATTGGGGAACAGACGGCGGGCATCGTGCGCGAAAAGGCGCAGGAGAATGAAATTGCCATGAGCGTGCATGCGCCGTATTTCATCAATCTGGCTACAGATGATCCCGAAAAGCGGGAGAAAAACCTGCAATATTTTCTGGAGAGCGCCAAGGCGGCCAAATGGCTGGGGGCAGATCGCGTGATTTTTCACCCGGGTTCCTGCGCTAAGCTGGATCGAACGCTGGCGTTTGACATGACAAAGCGCAACTTTGCGTGGATTTTGCAGCAGCTGGATGAGGCCGGCCAGGGCGATTTGACCTATTGCCCCGAGACGATGGGCAAAATCAACCAGCTGGGGGATTTGCAGGAGATCATTGAACTGGTCAATCTGGATGAGCGGGTGCTGCCCACCATCGATTTTGGCCATCTGCACGCCCGGGGGCAGGGCGCGATCAACTCGCCGGAGGATTTCGAGGCGATTTTAAAGGCGCTCATCGATGGCATCGGGTGGGAGCGAACCAGCCGGATGCACGTCCATTTCTCGAAAATTGAGTTTACGGCTATGGGAGAAAAGCAGCACAGGACCTTTGCAGACGAAGGGTATGGCCCGGATTTTGCGCATCTGGCGCCTATGCTGCTGAAGTATGACTTGCAGCCGCGCATTATCTGCGAAGCCAAGGGGACGATGGCGATGGATGCGCTGGCCATGAAGCAAATATATGAAAAGGCGAAGGAGGGAATGAGGCATGAATAAGTTCGAGAAACTGCGCGCTTATATGGCAGAAAACGAGATTGACGGTGTTTTGCTGACCAGCCTGGAGAATATGCAGTGGTATTCCGGGTTTTCCGGCGATACCGGGGATATTCTGGTGACGGCGGAGACGCAGTATTTTATGACGGATTTCCGCTATCTGGAGATGGCAGAGCGGGAAATGGGCGGTGATTTTGAATTTGTCAAGATTACGCAGGATGGCGCATACCGCGAGGCGGCGGAGCTGGCGAAAAAGCATGGCATGAAAAAGCTCGCCATCGAGACTTCTAAAGTGACGCTGGATCAGAAAGCGGCGATGGATGCGGCGTTTTCCGTTGCATACTGCTCGATTGATGATCAGATGCATGCGCTGCGCACCATCAAGACGCCCGAAGAGATCGAAAAAATGCGCAAAGGTGCGAAGATCACCGCGGATACTTTCTATCACATGACCAAAGTGATTCAGCCGGGTGTTTCGGAATACGATTTGCTGGCCGAGATGATCTATTTCTTCCATAAAAACGGCGTGAAGCCCTCTTTTGAGCCGATTATCGCCACTGGCCCCAACTCCTCTTTGCCCCACGCGACGATTTCGGATCGCAAAGTGCAAAACGGCGATTTCGTCACGATGGATTTTGGCGTGATCTATGAAGGGCAGTGCACGGATTTTACCAGAACTGTCGCTGTAGGAGGGGTTGCGCCCGAGCTGGAAATGATTTATAATATTGTGCAGAAAGCACAGCTCGCGACGCTGGCAGCCCTGCGCCCGGGAATTACGGGCGGCGATGTGGATGCCGTTGCGAGAAATATCATCACAGATGCCGGCTATGGTGCGTTCTATGAGCATGGGACGGGCCATGGTGTGGGCGTAGAGATTCATGAAGCTCCGTGGTTTCGCAGAGAGAATCCGCAGGTGCTCGAGGCGGGCATGATTGGCACGGTCGAGCCGGGCATTTATTTGCCGGGCAAGGGCGGCGTGCGCATCGAAGATATGGTGGCCATCACGCAAGATGGCTATGAGAATTTCTATACGGTATCAAAAGATTTAATCGTTTTATAATTGGAGGAGAAAACAATGGTATCAGCAGGCGATTTCAGAAAGGGCGTTACGATCGAGATCGATGGCCAGGTTTGGGTTATCGTGGATTTCCAGCACGTCAAGCCGGGCAAGGGCGCGGCATTCGTACGCACGAAGATCAAAAACGTCGTGACGGGCAACGTGCTTGAGCGGACGTTCAACCCGACGGAGAAATACCCCAAAGCGATGGTGGAGAGAAAAGAGATGCAGTATCTGTATTCGGATGGCGATCTCTACTACTTCATGGATCTCGAGACATACGATCAGCTGCCCCTGGGCAAGGCTCTGGTGGAAGAGGCGATGCAGTATGTCAAAGAGAATTCCAACGTTACGGTGAAATTCTTCAAGGGCGAGGCATTCTCTGTTGAGGCACCCAACTTCGTCGAGCTGGAAATCGTGGAGACGGAGCCTGGCTTCAAAGGCGATACGGCAACTTCCGGAAACAAGCCGGCAATTCTGGAGACGGGAGCGAAGGTTATGGTTCCGCTGTTCGTCAACCAGGGCGATCGGATCCGCGTGGATACCAGAACGGGCGACTATATGGAGCGCGTTTAAGCGGAATAGAAAAAGAGCGGCGAGAGGCCGCTCTTTTTTTGTGTGAAATAGGAATCCCAGCGGTGCGAACAAAAAAAGCAGCGCCTTGCGCCGCTTTTTATTTTTCTTCCAAATCCTCTAATGCCATCTTTATTGCTGCGATGACGAAAGCTGAGAAGGTACAGTTTTTTCCCTGAATAGCCGCTTCCACTTGCTCGATAATATCGTTTGGAATACGGATCGTTTTATTGGTTGTTTTGGGAATGGAGGGGATTTTAAATTTTCTCATGTACCAGCTCTACTATAAGGTATCTAGCCTCATCATAGAGCATGGGTGGGAGGTTGTCTGCATTGCAAACGCCTTGCTCACAGCGGGAGAAAAAGCTGTTATACTGATCTTATCTTTGGTAGAATTGAAAGTGGTGGCAGCATGAAAATCGCGGTGGTAGGTTCGAGAAACTTAGAGATAGAGATCGGCAGATATTTGCCGGAGGGAATCACGGAAATCATCAGCGGAGGCGCCCGGGGAATCGATCGGGCGGCAGAGGCTTATGCGGATGCGCGCGGCATTGCCAAGCGCATTTTTCTGCCCGATTATCAAAAATATGGGCGAAGAGCGCCGCTGGTGCGCAACCGGCAAATTGTGCAGGCGGCGGAGTGCATCATCGCCATCTGGGACGGCGTTTCCCGAGGGACGAAATATACCATAGAGTATGCGCAGTCTCTGGGCAAGCCCGTGCGGGTTTATCGAGTTTAGGAGATTTTGGCGTAAAAAAGCACGGCAAAGGGGCCTTGGAGTGAATTAGGAGAATAAAAAGGGAGGCGCTTCCTAGCGCCTCCCTTTTTCATAAAGCAGACTATTCAAAAAGCTTAGCGGCCTTTGCCATGTTTTCAATCACCGGGACGCCAAAGGGGCAGCGCCCTTCGCAGCTTCCGCAGGCAATGCAATCGCTGCCTTTTGCGGAAAGAGAGGCGTAGTGCGAGGAGATGGAAGGGGGGATATGCGCCTCGTCCAGCCGGGCGATATCCAGATATTTATTGACAGCCGCAATATCGATGCCCACCGGGCAGGGCTGGCAATGGCTGCAATAGACGCAGTTACCCTTAAAATCGTTGCGCTGTGTGCCCAAAATGGGGGAATAATCCCGCTCTTCGTCGCTCAGATCCAGATAGCGCATGGCCTCGGCAACTTCGGCGGCCGTCTGGCAGCCCACCAGTGTGCTGGCAACGGCGGGGCGCGTCAGAGCATAATGAATGCACTGGGCGACGCTCATGGGCTTCTCAAACGGCGTATGCTCCGGGGAGATGAGCTTGCCTGCGCCGAGCGTCTTCATGACGGTGATGCCAATGCCCTTGTTGGCGCAAAGCTGATAGAATGCGGCTCTGCCGGGATCGATGCCGTGAAATGCCGCAGAATTTAGGCCATCATTCAGCGCATCTAGCGCGTTGGATGATGGCCTAAATTCTGCGGCATTTCACGG
>JAHZHM010000249.1:0-2565 GCA_019420265.1 Clostridiales bacterium | reverse complement strand
ATCCAGCGCGTTGGATGCGGCGGGGATGAGATCGAAAGCCATATTGATGCTGAACATGAGCATCTCGGGCAGGCCAGTCTGGATGACGCGCTGCGCCATGGCCGGGTTATGCGAGCTAAAGCCGATATGGCGAATATCGCCGCGCTCTTTGAGCTTTAGGACGTAGTCCGCAAAGCCGGTATCAAAAACGCCGTGGTAATCCTCCTCGGAATCGATGAAGAACATCATGCCAAAATCGATATAGCCATAGATGCGCAGCAGATCTTCAAAATAGCGCTGAACTGTGGGCAGATCGCGGCTGATGTCGTATTGCTGGCTGAGGTCTGTCGAGCCGATATGCCCCTGAATCAGCACATCTTTGCGGCGCGCGCCCAAAGCTTTGGCGATGTTTTCCCGAATCTCCCGGCCGGGCATGAACACATCCAGTATATTTACGCCGTGATCTAACGCCGCGGAAACCGTCTCGTTCACCTGTGCAAAGGGTTTGCCATCCAGATGCTCGCACCCAAGGCCAATGATGCTGGCCCGGCACCCAGTTTTTCCAATTTCACGATACTCCATTTTTCTACCATCCTATCATCGTATTCATTGAACGATCTATTCTTTTTTTCTCGTATGCTTTTATGATACCATGAACGCCGGGCTTTGCAAAGCGGGAGAGGGGCGGAAAATTCTTGGCAATAAAAAACTGCTCCTAATTGCGGGGCAGGGATACCGAAAAATGGCTTTCCAAAAAGAAAAAGCGGAAGGGCACTGTGAAAAAAAGGCGCAGAGCGAAAGGATTTCTGCGGCCTACAAAAGGCTAGGCGCGGCAGCAAAGCGTTTATAGCCGAGCAGATGAACCGGGCGCTTTTTGCGGAAAGGAGGAACAATGGCTTTTATAAAAACAAAGTCTGCAGCGACATGGCAGGGTGCTACGAGAAAGATGCCATACGCTGAGCGCGCAAACAGCAAAAGTTGACAGCAAGCCGAAGCGCTCGGAGCGCGCTGGAAAGCGAACGGCGCAGGCACGGCGTGGCTTTTTGCGGAAAGGATGAGCAGTGGAGCGGGTAAGCGATTTTTCATGAAATAAAAAATCGGAATGGTGAGAACCCATTCCAAAATTGGAGATACCTACGCGATTTGAACTCTGATATGGAACAATAAAGCCGCGAAAGGTTGGTAGCGCCGCCGAAACGTGGCGAATGCGCCGAAGCAACGTGCAGGCAAGCGTGACTTTTCGCGGAAGAGGAGCGATGATGAAGAGACTAAAAATCCCGCCTGATTTTCAGGCGGGATTATGGCCGCAATAATCCATCGCGACGTGGTGGAGATGATGAGACTCGAACTCACGACCTCTTACATGCGAAGCAAGCGCTCTAGCCAACTGAGCTACACCCCCAACTGCCAACAACACGCATTATACACCATCTTCTCCAAAGTTTCAATATCTATTTTTGAGTTTTTGAAAAATAAGAGGCGCCGGGCAGGGCTTTCTCTTTGGCAAAAATTCTGCTACAATTTGAAGGAAGAGCGCAGGAGGGGAATATGGCACAGCAATCGTTATTTGAAACAGGGCAAAACCGCCCGCTGGCAAGCCGGCTGCGGCCGACGGATTTGGATGGCTTTGTGGGCCAAAAGCATCTGCTGGGAGAGGGGAAGGTGCTGCGGCAGCTCATCGAGCAGGATATGGTTTCCTCTATGATTTTCTGGGGGCCGCCCGGCGTGGGCAAGACCACGCTGGCCCGCATTATCGCGGGAAAAACCAAGGCGAACTTCATCGATTTCAGCGCGGTTACCAGCGGGATTAAGGAGATACGCGAGGTGATGAGCCGGGCGGAGAACGACAGGCTGCTGGGAGAGAAAACCATTCTGTTTGTAGACGAGATTCACCGCTTCAACAAAGCGCAGCAGGATGCTTTTTTGCCCTTCGTGGAAAAGGGGAGCATCATTCTGATTGGCGCGACGACGGAGAACCCCTCTTTTGAAGTCAACTCCGCTCTGCTTTCCAGATGCAAGGTGTTTGTCTTGCAGGCGCTGGCGCAGGAGGATTTGGTGCAGCTGCTCCAAAACGCGCTGGCAGATCCCAAAGGCTTTGGAGAACAGCAGGTGGAGATTTCCCCCAAAATGCTGGAGATGATCGCGGCTTTTGCCAACGGCGATGCCAGAACGGCGCTCAATACGCTGGAGATGGTTGTGCTCAATGCGGAGCGAAAAGAGGAGAAGACCATCGTCTCGGAAGAGATTTTGGAGCAATGTATCAGCAAGAAATCCCTGCTCTACGATAAAAACGGCGAGGAGCACTATAACCTCATCTCGGCGCTGCATAAATCCATGCGCAACAGCGATCCGGATGCGGCGGTTTACTGGCTGGCGCGCATGCTGGAGGCGGGGGAAGACCCTCTCTATATTGCCCGGCGGCTGGTTCGGTATGCCAGCGAGGATATCGGGCTGGCGGATCCCAGCGCGCTATCCATGGCGGTGGCGGCGTATCAGGCCTGCCATTTTATCGGTATGCCGGAGTGCAGCGTCAATCTGACGGAAGCGGTGATCTATTTTTCCGTAACGCCCAAATCCAACGCGCTT
>JAHZHM010000248.1 GCA_019420265.1 Clostridiales bacterium | reverse complement strand
CGCTCCTCGCCATGCCGCACTTCCGCAACAGAAAATTTGCGGCTGCTATCGAAGGGAATCTGCGAAACCCTCTGGTATCCTTCCGGTGCTCCCGCCGGAAGCACCCAGTTGAGCAGAGCACGGTCTGTTGCATTGCCTCCCAGCGCTCTCCCTTCCGAACGCGAGCTGGCAGAGTTAAAAACGCTGCTGAGCAATACCTTCTCTTTGAGCGCACCTGCCTGCTCCAACGCCTGAAAGCTGGCATATTCCTTCCCATCGCCAGAGATAAACTGCGAAACCTGCAAAATGCCTTTTGTGATTGTCCCCGTCTTATCCGAAAAAAGAAGATTCAGGCTTCCGGAAGTCTCGATTCCAACGAGCTTGCGCACCAAAACATTATCTTTTAGCATGCGCCGCATGTTGGCCGAAAGCACGATGGTAATCATCATAGGAAGCCCTTCCGGAACTGCCACAACGACCACTGTAATCGAGAGTGTCAAAGCATGCAGCAGCTGATCGATCAGCCAAGGAAGATTCTGCATCGCCGCCAGCATCTGATGCCATTGCATGCCGTAATCCATATAGAGCGAATGGAACAGATCCGCAAATCCCACCAGAATCGCCGCTACCATGCCAATGCGGCTGAGTATCTTGGCCAAATGGTTCAGCCGGACGCGCAGCGGGCTCTCTCTGGTCTCTTCCTGCATCTCCAGCGCCATGCTGCCATACATCGTGTGCTGGCCAACCATGCAGACTTCCATCATGCCTTCGCCATCTGCCACAATGCTCCCTCTGAAAAGCTGATGCTGGGCGGATAAGCTCCATTGCCCTTTTCTGCGGCCGGGCTTTTTTTCTGCCTCTTTGCTCTCCCCATTCAGCGCCGCCTGATTCACCATCAGTTCTCCGGAATGAAGAATACCGTCTGCCGGAACGCGTTCTCCCCGCTCCAGCAGGACGAAATCGCCCACGACAATCTCTCCGATTGGGATATTCGCAAGGGCGCCATCCCGGATCACGCGGCAGTGAATTTGCTCTGCCTCGGCCTGCATCTTCTCAAACGCCGCTTCACTTCCATATTCCGAGAGGGTTGAGACGAATGTCGCGAGAAAAACCGCAACGGCAATTCCCACCGATTCATACCAATCCGCCGTTTTGATCAGCATCACAACATTGACGCACAATGCGACCAATAAGATTTTAATGAGCGGGTCTCCAAAATTGCTCAAAAATTGGCGGAAAAACCCCCGCTTCTTTTTGTGCGGCAGAGTATTTTCTCCGTGTTCCTTGCGGGAACGCTCTACCTCCTCAGCGCTTAGCCCATGGACGGACATATAATTTTTGGATGAAAGCATCTTTTGTTCTCTCCTTCACGCAGCTTGTTACTCATCTATATGCGTTTCATAGGTTTGTTATCACTTTAAAATCTGAGCGCCCTATGAGCCTGCGAAAAGAAACATATTTTTCCCCGAGTATCTTCCAAATGCTTTTCTTATGTTTACAAATTGTTCATTTTATAGTATCCTGGCATTAACAGTTTCATTGCCAAAAAAATACTGTTTCTCCCAAAAGCTGACAACTTGATTCTTTTCTCATTTGGCGCGGCTTTTCTGAGCATTTGGCATGAAAATATTCAAACAAAGGAGAACCTCTTATGTCCAAAAAGAACCAAGTGATTGGCTACTTGCCGGATGAGCGCCCGCCGTTTTTTAAACTGCTGCTCTATGCAATCCAGCAAGTCATCGTCATGTTCCCGGCCACGGTAACAGTTGCGTTGCTCACAGGCTTCCATATCTCAACGACCATTTTTGCAAGTGGCCTTGCGACGCTGTGCTTTTTGCTCATCACGGGCAAAAAACTCCCGCTCTATTATGGCTCGAGCTTTTCCTATCTGGCTGCAATCGGCAGCTTGATGGCCAGTGAGGCGCTTGTCGGCGCATCTTTGGATGAGAAAATCGCCGTGGCACAGTTTGGCATCATCATGTCTGGCTTCGTCTCCATCGCCGCTGGCCTCATTGTCAACCGCTTCGGGAAAAACGCCGTGGAAAAAGCCTTGCCCGCCAGCGTTACCGGCCCCATTGCTATGATCATCGGCCTGACGCTTGCCGGAAACGCGCTGGGCGACGCGACTTCCGCCGTCGTCGATGCCAGCACAGGCGCTGCTGCCGCTGGAGATCCGCAGCTAGTCTCCAACATGGCATTGCTTGTCGCTCTCATCACGCTGATCTCCACGATTCTCTTCTCGGTCTATCTCAAGGGTGTGCTAGGCCAGCTTCCTCTGCTGCTCGGCCCCATCGTAGGCTGCGTTGCCGCGCTTATCATCTCGCTCACAACCGGGGTCAACCTCTTTAAGCAGGTTCCGGCAGATGTCGCAAGTGCTGGCGTTTTCGCACTGCCGCATATCACGCTGCCCAAGCCTTCCTGGATGGCCGTTGCGGCCATCATGCCTGTTGCTCTGGCCACCATTCCCGAATCGACTGCGCATGTTTATCAGCTTGATATTTATGTCAACGATTTGGCCAAAAAGAAGGGTTCAGATAAGCGCTATGATATCGAGAGCAAGCTTGGCCTCAACCTGATTGGCGACGGCATTGGCGATATGGTTGCCGGTGCTATTGGCGGGCCTGGCGGAACCAACTATGGCGAGAATATCAGCGCTATGGCCATCACCAAAGTCTTTTCCATCCCGGTGCTGATGGCAGCGGCCATCATCGCAATGATCATCTCCTGCTTCACGCCCCTCGTCGGCGCCATCTACTCCATCCCAACGGCAGTCATCGGCGGCCTGGAGATTTTCCTCTTTGGCGCAATCGCTGCGCAAGGTGTTGCCATCATGATCGATAAGAATGTCGATATGTTCAGCTCCAAGAACATCGCCGTTATCGCATCCATCATGATCATCGGCCTCGGCGGGCAATACGCCTTTGGCGGCAACATTCCGTTCTTTGGCATTGAGGTTCCCTGTGTGGCAGGTGCCGCTATTTTCGGCATTTTGTTGAATCTGCTTTTGAGCATTGGCTCTAAGAAGAAAAAAGAAGATGCTCCGGCAGATGCGGAATAAATAAGAAAATAAACAACTCTCGCAATGCGAGAGTTTTTTATTTTGTGAAAGCTCCCTATTTCCCCAATAAAGGAAAGCCAAGTTCTCTCTAGCCACAGTTCAATTCAGCATTTCACTTGAATGTAAAAAGCGTCATCGATATTCGTATTTCAGAATCAATGACGCTTTTTCATAAACTTTTTATAGATTTGCTATCACTTCGTTTTTTGCCTTATTGGAGGGTTAACCCTGCATCTGCGCTTATAATCACTCCCAGATCCTGTATGCTTTCGCCGGCAGGAATTCTTGCGTTATAATCCATCGAGGAAATATACAGGCTCTTTCCTTGCACCGAATATTGCCCATTCCACCCGTCGGACAGAGAAATATCGCTGCTGAATTTCAGCTCCACCTCCCAGCTTTTGCAAGCCTGGTTTGATGTATTTTTTACGGTCAGCGCGTATTGATAGAATTGCTCTCCATTTGCTTCCCAGCTGTTTACCAGCGATGCTGTAACCTCTACCTTGCCGCTCTGAACAGCCGTACTCTGGTTGCTGCTTGGTATATCCGCAGGCTGCTCGCTATCCGAAGTCAACTGCCCTCCGGCGAGGATGCGATGCACCCATTTTCCAGAATCGCTCAGATCCTCTTGGGAAAAACCAGAAGTCTTATCTACCGTGCTTTGAAAAATTGCCGAGGTCTCCGCCTTATTAGAGATGTTCCAGGCCACATAGCTGACCTTGTATTGATCCATAACCTGCACCCAGGCGTTTGCCTGCGCCTCATCAATTCCGCCATTTCCGCTGGCATCGCAGATTCCATATTCGGATACGAATATGGGGAGCCCAGCCTCTATCGCCGCTGTCATCCGATTGCGCAAATCATCCTGATGCGTCGCCGCATAAAAATGCAGTGTATACATAATATTATCGTAATCGGCAATCGGGTCTGCCGCTGCTTCGTCGACATACTGAGACCAGTTGGGCGTCCCCACCAAGATCACAGCATCAGGCGCATTGGCGCGAATAACCGGTATTATCTTCTGTGCATAGGCTTTTATTTCTTTCCAGGAAGTGCCCCCATTCGGCTCATTGCAAATTTCATAAATCACATTATCATAGCCGGAAAACTCCTGCGACATCTGGGCAAAAAAGTCTATTGCTTCCGATGTATACTGATTCGGATTTCCATCCGACAAAATGTGCCAATCCACAATCACATACATATCCTGACCAGTTGCATACTCCACCCCAGCGCGCACTAGATTTTTCAAATACTCCTTGTCCCCATCTGTGCAATAGCCCCCGGATTCCGCTGTATACATGGCAAGGCGTATCACATTTGCCTTCCATTCCTGGCGGAGCTGAGCAAAAAACGCTTCGTTAACATACTGAGGATAGAAAGATAGCCCATGCGTGCTTAGCCCTCGCAGCTGCACAGCTTCCCCCTTCTCATCAACAAGCTGGGTGCCCTCAACAGAGAGTTTGCCGCAGACAGCAGGTGATTGGATATCCGGCGTCTCTGGTTTTACCTCTTCCGCCCCCTGATTCTCCTCATGCCATTCCCTATCTGGCTGAACATCATCTATGCGTTCCTTCGTTTGCTGACTATCTGCCATGGATTCCGCTTTTCTTCCGCATGCTGATGGGCAGAAAGTCGCCAAACATAGGCACATAATAATGGCAATCATAGTCCTATTTCTCTTCATAAGCACGCCCATCCCCCCTTTCATTGCGTCGCAAAACGCAGTATAGTATCAAAAACACCTTTTTATTTCACCAAAGCTATACACTACATCATCTTTCCAATCGCAGGTGAAGTATTGCTCAAAACATAAAAATTTCCGTCTACTTTATTTTAGCATTTCGGCTGGTGGAATGAAACTCCCATAGGCCAAAAAGAGCTGGCAAATGTCCTATTGGGGCAAAAAGAAATCGGAACAAAGCGAGCTTTGCTCCGATGTGGCAACGCTGTCGAAATGGATATTTCCCTTTGGGTAACAAAAATATCGCAACCCACCAAAGTGAATTGCGATATTGAGTGCAGCGTCCTACAAAAAAGACACCTGTCTAAAATGAGATAGAACCTTCAAATAGATGTGATATGATTTTGAAAGCTGACATCTGGATATCCTCATTTTTCAACTTCTAAACTGCACCTCTGCCCCATAGGCCGCTTACAGCTGGACGCTTTGCGCATTTACCAATTTGCCACGACGATAGTATTCCAAATATACTTGATGATGCTCAAGGCTTATTTCATAATAGATTCCCAGGATGTAACGGCAGACTTGGTCTGGAAAGGTTTTCCCATCGTAACACCAAACATTATTTTTCTCTCTGGTTAGAGCCATGAGGCGGTTTTTATCCTTTTGCTTTTCCGCATCTATCCGATTCGCTTTTTTCATTTCTAATGCGATCAAATTATCTTGTTCTATGTAAGCCCCTCGACTATGTACAATCAGGTCACATGTAATATTCGTTATCACATTTTTCTCATCTATTATGGTTTTAATCATTCCGTCCTTATTTCTATTGTATTCCACATCAATATGATATTTACGAAATGGTGTTCCCCATAAAGCGCTTTTCAAATGCATCATAAGCGCTCCGCATATGGTTCTTTCTGATACATCGTTCTTAATTAAATCCAAATCCTTTTTAAACAGGCTTTGATTGGCAGATTCAAATAATATTACTAAATCTTTGTATACGGCCATAGAGTTATACCAATCACATCTAGGCGGATATTCCTTTAAAAAAACTAAGGACGCTCTTTTCCTTTTATCCGGCATATGTACACCTCCTATGTAAACTCGTTCTCTTTTGCAAACACTAGATCGCAGTGCTTAACAGGTAACATTCAGATATCGTTTTTTCAAATATTGATATCATTATACTAGAAAAACAGAAAGAAGTCGATTGCTATAAAGCAATCGACTTCTTTCAACCAACAAAATATGGTGGAGCCGAGGGGAGTCGAACCCCTGTCCGAAGATTTTCGTGATAAACTTTCTACAGGCTTAGCAAAAAATATGGCATTCCCCTCTGGCGTACCTTTTTTGCTGGAAGCCATCGGGTAGTCTTGCAAATCCGCATCCATCCTCAAGACTGCAGATGGAGCAGTTCCCCGCCATAATTGGCGTCACCCCAGGCCGGGCGGGAGGGGCCTGGTTAGACGAGCCGCTTAAGCAGCAGCTAATTCGTAGTTATTATCTGCGTTTAAATTTAATTCCCACTTTTTTCGCGCAGCTTTGGGCACTGCGGCCTGCTTATCTACCAAAAACAATCCCCGTCGAAACCAGTACGGCCCCAGGAAAAGCATATCTTGATATTTTATTATATGCTTTTTTTGTGTGTTTCGCAACCTTTAGCGAATGGATATTTTTGCCGACTGCTCTACCTCTCTGCGCACAGCCTGTTCCTTTAAATCCTGCCGCTTATCATATAGCTTCTTGCCGCGCGCCAAACCCAGCTGCACCTTCACTCTGCCATTTTTCAGATAAAAACTGAGCGGCACCAGCGAATATCCCTTGATGGTCGTCAATCCCATCAATTTGGTGATCTCAGCCTTATGCAAAAGTAGCTTTCTAGAGCGGAGCGGATCTTTATTGAAGATATTCCCCTGCTCATAGGGGCTGATATGCACATTGTGCAAGAACATCTCGCCATCCTTCACCTGCGCATAGGAATCCCGCAAATTCACTTTTCCTGCCCGAATGGATTTCACCTCTGTGCCAGAAAGTTCGATACCGGCTTCATAGGTATCTTCGATAAAAAAATCATGCCGTGCCTTTTTATTTGTGGCGACGATTTTGATTCCTTCTGCCATTTCTCTTCCTCCCTGCTTTTTGCTTCTGCTCTGCGCTCTTTTCCTTTCGCTCCTCCCGCGGAAAATTCACAAGCGAAAATTCTACACGCGCATGCTCCACATCGGCATTTTTTACCTTTACTTTTACTTTATCGCCCAGATGAATGCGCTTTTTCGTGCGCTCTCCCAAAACGCAGTATAGTTCCTTGAAATAGACAAAATAATCGCTGCGAATTTCCGAAAGCGGGATCACGCCTTCCACCGTATTTTCCAGTTCCACGAAAATCGCCGTATTTGCGACGCCGGATACCACGGCATCAAAGCTCTTTCCGATGAACTGCTGCATATACTCCGCCTTTTTCATAGCATCAACCTGGCGCTCTGCATCAATGGCGTTGCGCTCCCGTTCGCTGGAATGCTTGGAAATTTGGGCCAGTTCCTTCTCTAACTGCTCCAAACGCTGATAATCCATCTTGCCTTCAATATAGTCCGTGATCACCCGGTGCGCCGCCAAATCCGGATAGCGCCGAATCGGAGAGGTAAAGTGGCTATAGGCGCTCGAGGCCAGGCCAAAATGCCCTGCATTCTCCGTGCTATAGCGCGCCTTTTTTAAAGAGCGCAGCGTTACCTGATTGATGATATTTTCGGCGCTGGTCCCTTTGCTCTTTTCCAACACAGTCTGCACCGTTTTGCTCCGGAGCTTTTCACCTGTCGGCAAACGGTATCCAAAATTGGAAAGAAAAATCGAAAGCTCTTGAATGCGCTCTTCATCCGGCGTCTCATGGATGCGGTAAATAAAGGGCAGCTCCGCCTGTGCAAAAATCTCTGCCACTGTATTGTTGCAGGTTACCATAAACTCTTCGATGAGCCTTTCCGCCGTCCTATGCTCGCGCAAATCGATGCGAATGGGCTTGCCAGCCTTATTTAGCTCGATCTCCGCCTCCCCAAGTTCAAAATCAATGCTGCCTTTCTGAAAGCGCAATGCCCGCATGTTCTGGGCAAGTTCTTGCATCTGGCGCAAATCCTCGATAATATCCGAATACTGCGCAATCAGCTCCGCATCATTTTCCTCCAGCATGCGGTTGACCTGCCCATACGTCAGCCGATGGCAGGATTTAATCGCCGTCTTGCCAATGCGGTGCGACACCACTTTGCCCTCCGGCGTGATTTCCATAAAGCAGGAGAGTGCCAGGCGCACCACTCCTTCATTGAGCGAGCAAAGCCCATTCGAGAGCTGCTCTGGCAGCATTGGAACCACCCGATCCAGCAAATAGACACTCGTTCCCCTAGCAAAAGCTTCTTTATCCAGAGCCATCCCTTTTCGCACATAGTGGCTCACATCCGCAATGTGCACGCCTAAAATCGCATTGCCGTTCTGCGCCCGCTCTATAGAAACCGC
>JAHZHM010000247.1:1388-6595 GCA_019420265.1 Clostridiales bacterium | reverse complement strand
TCCAAGGTGAGCGCGATGACGGCCGCCCCATATTTTTTTACCAACGGCAGGATGCTTGATAAGCTCTCCTCCTTGCCGCTGACCGAGTTGAGCAGCGGCTTTCCGTTATAAAGGCGCAGGGCGCGCTCCATCGCCGCGATGTCCGCTGTATCGATCTGCAAAGGCAAATCCAAAATGCCCTGAAGCCCGCAAATTGCCTGCTCCATCAGTTTGGGCTCGTCGATTCCGGGCAGGCCTACGTTGACATCCAAAATATCCGCACCGTGTTCCGCCTGGGCAATGCCCTCCTGATAGAGGTAGTTCATATCCTCATCCCGCAGCGCCTGCTTAAGCTTGGGTTTGCCCGTCGGATTCAGGCGCTCGCCGATGATCACCGGCTTGCCGCCAAAAAACACTGCGTGAGAGTAAGAAGAGACCGCTGTGATGTTTTTTTGCTGGATGGGCAGCGGCTGCAAATCCTTGCAGCGCTCGACCAGTTTTTGCATATGCTCGCGCCCGGCGCCACAGCAGCCGCCAATCACACTGGCGCCTGCCCGCACCAGTGCCTCGCCCTGCTTTGCAAATTCTTCTGCACCCAGCGCATAGGCCGGCTTTCCATTGACGACAATGGGCAATCCTGCATTGGGGTTTACCACAATCGGAATGCTGGTGCAGGCGCGCATCCGGGGCAAAAGCTCCAGCATCTGCTCCGGCCCCAGGCCACAGTTCATGCCCAGCGCATCCACGCCCAATCCTTCCAGCAGGCAGACGACAGCCTCGATATCGCCGCCTGTCAATAGTTTGCCCTGCTCATCGAACGTCATTGTCGCGATCACAGGGAGCGTACTCTGCTCTTTTGCCGCCAAAACCGCCGCCTTCATCTCATAGGTATCGCTCATGGTTTCGATGACGATCAGCTGCACGCCGGCTTCGACCCCTGCCTGCACCATTTCTGCAAATGCCGCATAGGCATCTTCAAAATCCAGATCGCCCATTGGCCGGAGCAGTTTGCCCGTCGGCCCCATATCCAGCGCGACATAACCCCTTCCAGCCATTGCCGCGGCCTTTTTGGCTATCTCCACGCCTTTTCGCACGATCTCGCTCACCGAGTGGCCGCTCTCTTTTAGCTTAAAACAGTTTGCACCAAAGGTATTGGCCAAAATAATATCGCATCCGCAGGCAAGATAGCCCGAGTGAATATCCAAAATCTCCTGTTCATGCGTGCAGTTCCATAATTCGGGCAGTTCTCCCGCCAGAAGCCCTCTATTTTGAAGCTCGGTGCCCATGGCTCCGTCAAAAAATAACAGCTGCTTTCCCAGTTTTTCCCGCAAACTCTTCTCCATGCTAGCTCTCCCAATTTCTAAATGCGCAATCCTGCTTGCTGCAAGGCTGGCAGCCGCTTTTTTCGCCCTTCCTGCAGGTATGCGCAAGGCCGATGAAGGCGGTAACGGATTTTGTCGGCGTCATCATATTGCCTTCCGTCAGGCTAACGCCCAGGCGCCGCCTGCAATCCAGCAGTGCAAAAAAATCCCGCTGCGCTTCCAGCGCCAAGTCTCCGTAGCCTGGGCTATAGCGCGGGCGCAGGAATAGGCCATTCTCGGCTTTCTCCTGGGCAATTTTGCCGCAGACATCATCCAGATAGCATTCGAGCAGCTCGGCGCATACTGCCTGCGCAATGGCAGCCTCGGCCATCGAACGCGCCTGATAACGCCGCACTTGCAAATCCGCCTCCGCGCCCAGTGTCGCTGCCATGAGAATGACGCGTTCGCATCCGGCCAAGTTGCGCGCCAATAACGCGCTGGAAAAGCGAATCCCCTCGATTTCCACGCCATCGCCATCCACACTGCAGAGCTTTTCCAGATAGATATGCCGCGGCGTGACCGCTTTCTCCATCTGCGCAATGACCATCTCAATCTTCTGCTGCTCTGCCGCTTGGGGCGTAGCGCCATGATAGCCCAAGTATCGCCAGACCTCGCGTCTCCGAAGCTCCATTATCCGATCATCTCCGAAAGGTTTCTCATGATGCTGCCCGCAATATCCGGCTTATTCATCGAGTAAACATGGATATGGTTGACGCCGTTTGCGATGAGATCGATAATCTGCTCTGTCGCATAGGCGATGCCCGCCTGCCGCATGGCCGCCGGGTTGTCGGCAAACTTATCCACAATCGCCCGGAAGCGCGGTGGCAGAGCTGTCCCGGAAAGCGAGCAGATTCTGGTGATCTGCTTGCTGTTGGTAACAGGCATGATGCCCGCAATCACCGGAACATCAACCCCGGCTTTGAGCAGCCGAAACATGAAGTTATAGAGGATATTGTTATCGAAAAACATCTGCGTCGTCAAAAACTGGCAGCCGCTTTCCACCTTCTGCCGAATGCCCCAGATATCTTTTTCCAGCGATTGAGATTCCGGGTGCCCTTCCGGATAGCAGGCGCCGCCTACGCAAAATCCCCCCTTGGCGCAGATCTCCTGCGCCAGCTGGCTGGCGTGCTGATATGTGCCCAGCTCGCCGCCCTCCACAATATCTCCTCGCAGGGCCAGTACATTTTCAATGCCCTTTTGTTTGAGCTCCGCAAGAACGCTCTCAATTTTTTGCCGATCCGAGTTGACGCAGGTCAGGTGCGCCAAGGCTGTAATGCCATTGACATTTTGAATCTCCTCCGCAATGCTCACGGTATTTTCGCTGTTGCCACCGCCAGCGCCATAGGTTACGCTCATAAAAGCAGGCTTTATCTCTGCCATTTGCCGCACAACCCTCTTTGCATCCTCCAGCGCCGTCCCAGCCTTGGGCGGAAACAACTCGCAGGAGACCGTTACCTTCTTTTGCTTTAAAATATCTGTGATCTTCATCGCTCTCTATCTTCCTCGAAATTCCTTTCCCGTATATTCAAGATTCTCTATGGCAATCACTGCCGTGCGCGCAAGGGCCTGCGCGCTAAATTCCTTTTTTGCAAATTCTGGGACATATTTTTCCACCAAGCCCCGCAAGGCGCGCTCTCTTTCGCCCGCATCTTCTATGACTTTCGCCTCTCCAAACACGATGGCGCTCTCATATTTTGTATTGACGGCGCAAGCCTGCTGGGCGTCTTTTGTGTAGCTTAGGCCAAACTCCTGGCAAACCTCAAAACAGACCCGCCCATCGCGCAGTAGATTTTCCAGTTTTTCGCCTTCCCGTGCGCCATGGAGATAGATCTTGCCACCCAGCAGCACAAACTGCACAGGCACGACATACGGCGCACCATCTTGCCGGGTTGTGCCAAGATGCCCTGTTTTTGCTCTCTTCAGCAACGCAAGCGTCTGCTCTGGCTGCATCAGCTGCTTTTTTGTCCGCTCCCGCATTCTATCATCGCCCTTCTTTTCAGATTGGAATAGTATAACAGCTCAAAGCAAGTGCCCGTTTGCATCGCTTTGGAACGCTGCCCGTAGCCGTCATAAACGCCTAGTTTGCAGAAGAACTTCTGTCCTTCCGCCTGGGCTGTGCATTTATTATACCATAAAATGCTCTGCAAGTGTCTTTCTGCGCAAATAAAAAAGAGCAGTGCTTTTTCCACTGCTCTTTTTTATTATTCTCCGCTGGCGGGCAGCTGCTGCTGCGCGGGCTTGCGGATGAACTTCGGCTGCTGCGCAAGCTTGATGGTGTCTTTTGTTACCACGCAAGTCTGCACATCTTCCTCCGAAGGCACTTCAAACATCGCATCCATCATGATCGATTCGATGATGGATCGCAGGCCTCTGGCACCGGTATTGCGCTCAATCGCCTGCTTGGCGATCTCCTCAACTGCGTCTTCCTCGAATTGCAGCTCCACGCCATCCAACTCAAACAGCTTTTTATACTGCTTGGTCAGCGCATTTTTTGGCTTGGTCAGGATATTGACCAGCGCCTCTTCCGTCAGCGCTTCCAGCGTTACCACAATCGGAATACGGCCGACAAACTCAGGGATCATACCGAATTTCAACAAATCCTCCGGCTGAAGCTGGGAAAACAGCGCGCCCTGATTGCGCTCTTTTTTGGTCTGCACATCCGCGCCAAATCCCATGGATTTTTTGCCGACTCGGCGCTCGATAATATCCTCCAGGCCGACAAAAGCACCACCGCAGATAAAGAGGATATTCGTCGTATCGATCTGCAAAAATTCCTGATGCGGATGCTTGCGCCCGCCCTGCGGCGGAACGCTGGCGACTGTCCCTTCCAGAATTTTCAGCAGTGCCTGCTGCACGCCTTCGCCAGAGACATCCCTGGTGATCGAGGGGCTCTCGCTCTTTCTGGCAATCTTGTCGATCTCATCGATATAGATGATGCCTTTTTGCGCCTTCTCGATGTTGTAATCCGCTGCCTGGATGAGCTTGAGCAGAATGTTCTCCACATCCTCGCCTACATAGCCCGCTTCGGTCAGCGCAGTTGCATCGGCAATCGCAAACGGAACATTCAAAATTCGCGCCAACGTCTGTGCCAGCAGCGTCTTGCCGCATCCCGTCGGCCCGAGCATCAAAATATTGCTCTTGGAAAGCTCGACATCGTCCGTCTGCTGGGAGGTCAGAATCCGCTTATAGTGGTTATAGACGGCGACAGACAGGTATTTCTTTGCCTTCTCCTGCCCGATGACATATTCATCCAGCGCGGCGACAATCTCTGCCGGCTTTGGCAGATTGCCCAAATCCGGCGCCGCATCCGTCGAGAAATCCTCCTGGATAATTTCCCTGCAAAGCTCAATACATTCATCGCAGATATATACCCCAGGCCCTGCTACAATCCGTCGAACCTGCTCCTGGTATTTTCCGCAGAATGAACATTTGACCGGCTTTGTCTCGTCAGTTTTATTGTTCATATTCACCTCAAATTAGCGTCTTGCAGGAATGACCTCATCAATGAGCCCATATTCCTTCGCTTCATCGGCGGCCATATAGAAATCACGCTCCATATCCGCCTTCAGGGTCTCCAACGGTTTCCCCGTGCGATCAGCAAGAATATTCGCCAACTTTTCCTTGATCTTTAAAATTTGCTTGGCCTGGATCTCGATATCCGTGGCCTGGCCTCTGGCTCCGCCCAGCGGCTGATGGATCATGATCTCGCTGTTGGGCAGCGCTTTGCGCTTTCCCTTTGCGCCCGAAGCCAGCAAAAACGCGCCCATGGAGGCCGCCAGCCCGACGCAAATAGTCGAAACATCGCATTTGATATACTGCATGGTATCGTAGATGGCCATGCCGTCCGTCACGGAGCCGCCGGGGCTG
>JAHZHM010000247.1:0-1378 GCA_019420265.1 Clostridiales bacterium | reverse complement strand
CGCCACGACCAGATTGGCCGTCAGATCATCGATCTCGCCCGACAGGAAAATAATTCTATCTTTGAGCAGACGCGAATAAATATCATAGCTGCGTTCTCCGCGGTTTGTCTGTTCAATTACGATAGGTACATAACTACTCAAAGTCCTCAACTCCTTTTTATCGCGCCAGAAGGTGCTCTACTTATTCTTCCGTCTTCTCCTCTGCCTTTTCTTCTTTCTTTGCGGCAGCTTTCTTCGCAGGCTTTGTTACCTTTGCGTTTTTCACCAGGAATTCGATGAGCGCATCATAATCCGCTCTCTCTGTAATATATTCCAGCTCTTCCGGCTTTATTTCCTTTTTGAAATCCTCAAAGGTTTTATTCTGCATTTCGGCAAAAGAAGCAATGCTCTTATCAATGGCCTGCTCATCTGCCTTGATCTGCTCCTGATTCTTGATCGCCTCCAGCACGAGCTGTGCCTTGACAGTCGATTCCGCGCCCGGGCGAGCCTGCTCTCTCATTTTATCCATTGTGAGGCCGGTATATTCCAAATACTGCTGCATATTCAGGCCCTGATACATAAGGCTATAGCTCATCTCCTGGATCTGGCTATCGATCTGATTGTCGATCATGCAGGCAGGGATGTCCACTTTGCTCTCCTCGACAATTTTGCCCAGGATGACATTCTCCAGCTCTCTCTTGTTCTGATCTTCCACGCGCTTTTTCAGCTTCTCTTTGAGATCTGCCTGGTATTCTTCGAAAGTATCGAACTCGGAAATATCCTGCGCAAATTCATCGTCTGCCTTGGGCAGCTGTTTTTCTTTGACGGAGACCAGCTTAATGGCAAAAACCGCGGGCTTGCCGGCCAGCTCTTTGGCGTGATACTGCTCGGGGAAGGTTACCTCGATCTCTTTTTCTTCGCCGGCTTTCAGGCCCACAACCTGCTCTTCAAAGCCAGGGATGAAGGTGCCGCTGCCGAGATCCAGCGTCTGCCCCTCTGCCGTGCCGCCATCAAATTTGACGCCATCCACGCTGCCAGAGTAATCCAGCACGACTTTATCGCCGTTTTTCGCAGGGCGATCGACCTCCTCAAAGCGCGCGTTCTGCTCGATCACTTTTTCCACTTCCGCCTTGACATCTTTGGCCAAAACTTTCTTGCCTTCGAATTCGACTGCGACGTTCTTATAATCGCCCAGCTCCACTTCCGGCTTGACATAAAGCTCTGCCTTAACCACCATCGGCTTGCCCTCTTCCATAGAGACGATATCTACATTCTCCGGGCGGGAGACGGCGAAAATCTCTTTTTCTTCCAGGGCAGCGCCATAAGCATCCGGGAAAGCAATTTCAAACGCATCTTCAAAGAATACATTTTTGCCGTAAAACTGCTCGATCACAGCTTT
>JAHZHM010000246.1 GCA_019420265.1 Clostridiales bacterium | reverse complement strand
GTCGCTATCGACGACATTGCCCGCGCCGATTTTGACGCTGTCTCCGTAATTTTTGCGTGTAAACTCCAAAACCCGGCGCTGCCACTCGGAGTAACCCTCAGAAGAATCGATGCAGAGCACGTCTGCGCCGGCAGCGATAAGAGCAGGGATGCGCTCCTCATAATCCCGGGTATTGATGCCCGCGCCGACCCTATAGCGCTTGGAATGATCCAGCAGCTCCAGGGCGTTTTCTTTATGCGTATCGTAATCCTTGCGGAATACCATATAAACCAGATGATTCTCATCGTCAATCAGGGGAAGGGCATTGAGCTTATGTTCCCAGATGATATCGTTGGCAACTTTCAGCGAGGTGCTGGCATGCGCGCAGATGAGATCTTCGAATTTGGTCATAAATTCGGAGACCTTTGTATCCGCAGACATACGGCTGACGCGATAGTCCCGGCTGGTAACAAGGCCCATCAGTTTGCCGTTTGGCGTGCCGTCTTCGGTGACGGGCATGGTGGAGTGGCCGGATTTTTGTTTGAGCGCCAAAACATCTGCAAGCGTATCGTCTGGGCGGAGGTTGGAATCGCTGGTAACGAACCCCGCCTTATAACCCTTGACCCGGGCTACCATTGCAGCTTCGTTTTCGATGGACTGCGAACCATAAATAAAAGAAAGACCGCCTTCCTGCGCCAAAGCAATGGCCATCCGATCGTCGGATACCGATTGCATGATAGCGGAAACCAGCGGTATGTTGAGAGAGAGCTCTGGCTCTTCGCCTTTTTTGAACTTGCAGAGCGGCGTTTTTAAGCTGACATTGGAAGGAATGCACTCGGCAGTCGTAAGGCCGGGGACGAGAAGATACTCGCCAAACGTGCGCGACGGTTCGCTAAAATAGTATGCCATACTTACAATTTCTCCTTATGATAATTAAAACATGTATTTCTATAAGAATAGCATTTTGGGGGAGGAAAGTCA
Source organism: Clostridiales bacterium (assembly GCA_019420265.1). Taxonomy (GTDB): domain Bacteria; phylum Bacillota; class Clostridia; order Christensenellales; family Christensenellaceae; genus QANA01. Next base: position 2,898 of record JAHZHM010000246.1, on the reverse strand, counting down.
AACAAAAGCGGGCACAAAAAACGGGCTTTTTGCCCGTTTTTGTCGGCTGTATTTAGTTGTCGCGCTCGGCATTGCGCCCTCGCCCGAATAGAGCGGGGAGCTTGGAAGCGGCGCCCTTGATATACCCGCCTTTGACGGAAGAAACCTGGCCGACAGTGATGAAGGCGTTGGGTGTAAAATCGTTGATGATCGCGATGGCCTCGTTGGTGCGCTTGCGTTTGAGCGTCAGCTGCAAGACGTATTTTTGTTCTCCTTCGATGCCCTGGCCATCCAGAACTGTCAGCCCAAAGCCTTTTTCGCGCAGGAAAGAAGCGAGCTTTAAAGATTCCGCGCCGCTGGGCAGATAGACAGACACAGCGCAAAGCCCCAGCGCCAGCTTTTCATCCAGCCAGGAGCCGATATAGTTGCCAAGAGCAAATGCCAGCGTCAGCGCGATGGCCTTCATGGGATCTTCCTGATAGCCCGTCAAAACCGAAGCCGTGATGAACAGCCACAAGATGTACTCGATAGCGGCAATGATGCAGCCTACGACGCGCATTCCCTTATTGATGAGCACCGTGCGCAAAGTTGAGATAGAAACTTCTAAAATTTTACCGAAGAAGATAAAGAGATAAACAGCGATGGTATGGCCGCTGGTAAAACTGGCGATGGCGTTCATGAGTTCTTGCATAAGTAGGCTCCTTTTTGGTTTATTCATCTTATTCTAACAAGGCGCAATGGAAAATTCAAGGAGAGCAGAAAAAGTTCATATTTAAGCGGCCGGCTAGAAAAGGGCTGATGACCGGGTTTATTTTATGCTATAATGGGAAGGAAACAGAACTGCAACCCAATCCGGGAAAGCTGGCGGCTGTTTCTTTCGGATAAAATATAGTATAATAGATGAGAGCTTTTCCCGGCCCGGGCAAAGCGAAGCAGATAGAAAAGGCGGAAGTGGATTGATTATTTTAGGGATAGATCCGGGAATTGCCATCGTTGGCTATGGTGTAATCGAATATGATGGCTTTAAAATGAAACTGATAGATTATGGCGCGATTCTGACGCCTGCCGGTATGAAGCTGCCCGAACGATTGGATATTATTTTCGACAGCATGACGCAGCTGATGGAGCGCTTTGAGCCGGATGCGGTGGCCTTTGAAGAGCTGTTTTTTGCCAAGAATGTCAAGACGGGCATCGATGTTGCCCAGGCCAGGGGCGTCTCTTTGATGGCGGCCTATAAAAAGAATAAGGCGCTATATGAATATACGCCTCTGCAGGTGAAGCAGGCGGTAGTTGGGTACGGCAGGGCGGACAAGCACCAAGTTCAGACGATGGTAAAAACCATTCTCTCCCTTGCAGAGATTCCCAAGCCGGATGACGCGGCTGATGCTGTGGCTGTGGCAATTTGCCACGCGCAGACGGTGAACTACCGCAAATCAAACCGATATTTTCGCGATTGACGGGGGAAAAGAGAATGTATGCTTATATACGCGGGGTGCTGGCCCTTAGGGGCAAGGATTACGTCGCGCTGGAATGCGGCGGAGTGGGCTATAAAATATTCGTTACCGAGCGGTTCCTGCAAAATGCAAAGCCAAATGAGGAGACCATGCTGTATACACAGCTCATTGTGCGCGAGGAAGAGCTTTCGCTTTATGGGTTTCCCAGCGAAGCGGAGAAGGAGATGTTTGAGAAGCTCATCGGCGTCTCTGGCGTTGGCCCTAAGGCTGGAAAAGCGATTTTATCTGAGATGACCGTGGCAGAGATTGCGTCAGCCATTTTTTCGGCAGACTCCAAGGCATTTTCCAAGGTGAGCGGGATTGGCCCGAAAACTGCCGGGAGAATTGTTTTGGAGCTCAAGGATAAAATCAAGGCACAGGATGCAATTGGCGCTGTAAGCGGCGAAGAAACGCCAGTGAATACGGCTGTCAGCGATGCTATCGCTGCGCTGGTCAGCCTGGGATATGGCAAGGCGGAAGCCGCACAGGCGGTTTCAGAAGTATCGGCTCTGGCGGATACGGCGGAAGAACTGATTTTGCTGGCCATTAAGCGCATCGGGTAAGCAAAGAAAAAAGGGAGAAGCATATGCTGGAACAAGAAAATACAGAAGGACGCATTGTATCCGGGTTTTCCAAGGAGGCGGAAGCCCCGATGGAAGTGAGCCTGCGCCCGCGAATGTTAGAGGAATATATCGGCCAGGAAAAAGTAAAAGAAAGAATGCGCATTTTTATCGAGGCGGCCAGATCGAGAGGAGAAGCGCTGGACCACGTGCTGCTCTATGGTCCGCCCGGGCTGGGAAAGACGACGCTTTCGCATATCATTGCCAGCGAGCTGAATGTCAATTTGCGCATCACGTCCGGCCCTGCCATTGAGCGCCCCAAGGATTTGGCGGCGCTGCTGACCAACCTGAGCGAGGGGGATGTGCTCTTTATCGACGAGATTCACCGGCTGAATGCCAGCGTGGAGGAGGTACTCTATCCGGCGATGGAGGACTATGCACTGGATATTATCATTGGGCAGGGGCCTAGTGCAAAATCTCTGCGCATCGATTTGCCGCATTTTACGCTGGTCGGCGCCACGACTAAGGCCGGCATGCTGACTTCGCCGCTGCGGGATCGCTTTGGCGTTATTTGCCGGCTGGAGCTTTATACGCCGGAAGAGCTGGATATTATCGTCGAACGCTCTGCTTCGATTATGGGAATCAAAATCGAGCACGACGGTGCCATGCAGATCGCGCGGCGCAGCCGGGGCACGCCGCGTATCGCGAACCGTTTGCTGCGCCGTGTGCGGGACTTTGCGGAGATTCAGGCAGATGGCGTGATTACAAAGGAGGTCGCGGATAAGGGCCTTAATATGCTGGAAGTGGACAGCCTGGGGCTGGATGGCGTAGATAGAAAAGTGCTCGAGACCATGATCACCATGTTT
>JAHZHM010000245.1 GCA_019420265.1 Clostridiales bacterium | reverse complement strand
TCAGCTCGCAGGATCTCTTGTTTGTCAGCGCCCAGCGGAACTCTGCCGCCGTGTAAATATCCAGCAGGCCGTCGCCGTCTGCATCTCCCGCCGGCTGCACCGCATTGCCCGTCCAGACTTGATCCGCCGGGACATTGTTATCGGCGTTTTTCATGCGCAGTGTCAAAAACTCCGCATAGCGTGCCTGATAAACACGATCCAGATAGCTGTTCCATGATTCCCCGGGGTTTTGCGTAACCTCAGCGGCCTGCGCAACCAGAATCCTGATGCCGCCAAATGCAATGGAGAAAATCATCGCAACGCACAGCATCATGCTCAGCGCTTTCCAACGTCCTTTCGTTTTCATAGCTGTCCTCTTTCCTCTGTATTTTTATGCTGTTTGTTTTCTAATGCAAAAACCGCTTTTTGCCGCCCGCTTTTTTAATGCCGCCGCAAAAAACGCCCTACCACTCACCCTATCGCATCCGCGCGATGCCATAGAGCTTTTCTACTCTACTATTTTTTATTCTAAAGAACTTTTTTTGACATGTGCACCCAAACCAGTGCAAAAAATGTCCAAAATACAATTTTTTTGTATTTTGGACATTTTCGTAACCTTATATTGAGAAGATAGAAACCTCGTCCAAATTCCCAATCTTCTCTATTGTTAAAACTTTTCTCTACCCCAGCACATCGAAAATCGTCAGCTGCGCCTTTTCGGGCAATCCTGCCAGGCAGCCCATCTCCCGCATGGTATCCAAAACCGAAGAGGAGAGCTTGCACTTCTTTTTCAGCTCTTCTACCGAGAGAAAATCCCCTTGAGAGGCTTCCTGCTCCAGCAGCTCCGCCGCCTTGTCGCCCAGCTGCGGCACGGCCATAAACGGCATGCGGATTTTCCCGTCCTCCAATGTAAACTGCTTGGCTTTGCTCTTTTTGAGATCCACAGGCAAAAACTTGAGGCCGCGCTCCAGCATCTCCAGCGCCAGCTCCAAAACGACTCCCTCGCTCTTCTCCGTGGCGGATTTCTTCATGCCCAGCTCATCTAACTCCCGCAGCCGCGCCTTGATGGCGGGAATGCCGCCGAGAATGGTCTGTGCGCCGAAATCTTCCAGCTTAATGGTGAACGTCGTCGCGTAAAACTCCACGGGATAGTGCACTTTGCAGTAGGCGATGCGCAGCGCCATCACAACGTATGCCACAGCATGCGCCTTGGGGAACATATACTGAATTTTGCGGCAGGATTCGATAAACCACTCCTCCACATTCGCGTCCCGCATGGCCTGCTCCATCTTTTCCTGATCCTTCTCCTTGCCCTTGGCCCATTTGCCTTTGCGGACGCTCTCCATAATGAAGAACGCCATTTTGTGATCCACGCCTTTATACACCAAATGGTTCATGATGTCGTCTCGGGTCGAGATGACGCCGGAAAGCGGCGCGATGCCCTGGTCGATGAGATCCTCCGCGTTCCCCTTCCAGACATCCGTACCGTGAGAAATGCCCGAAATGCGGATGAGCTCGGAAAGCGTTGTCGGCTTGGTTTTCTTCAAAATGTTCATGGTCGCCGGCGTGCCAAACTCCGGGATGCCAAAAGTTCCCAGCGGCACCCCGCGGATCTGATCGGGCGTGATGCCCAGCGCCTGCGTGCTGGTAAAGAGCGACATCGTCTCCGGATCGTTTAGCGGAATCTGCAGCGGGTCAAACCCGATGAGGTCTTGCAGCATGCGGATCATCGTCGGGTTATCGTGGCCGAGAATATCCAGCTTGATCAGAATATCGTGCATGGAGTTGAAGTCGAAATGCGTGGTAACAGTATCCACCGCCATCTTATCCGCCGGCTTCTGAATGGGAGAAAACTCGTAAATCTCCCGGCCATGCGGCACGATCACCAGCCCGCCCGGGTGCTGCCCTGTGGTTTTCTTGACGCCGCTGATGCCCATGGCCAGCCGCTCCAGCTCTGCGCTGTTTAGCTGCATTTCGTGCATCTCGGCAAATTTGCGGACGATGCCCTTGGCTGTGTTCTCCTGAATGGCCGAAATCGTCCCGGCCCGGAACACATATTCCTCGCCGAACAGCTCTTCCACATATTTATTCGCCCGGGGGCGGTATTCCCCCGAGAAGTTCAGGTCGATATCCGGAACTT
>JAHZHM010000244.1 GCA_019420265.1 Clostridiales bacterium | reverse complement strand
CAGTAGGCGATGAAATCTCGGTGGTCGCTCCGTGTGTCATTGCACATTTTACGATCTTGGAAATTTCCAAGGCAGATGAGCGGTAAATAAGGAGAAAAGGCAAAATGGCAGAACAGCAGCAAAATCATGGAGCACCGGAAGAGAACCTGACGGAAGTGGTCAAAGTCCGCCGGGAGAAGCTGGAAGCGCTCAAAAATCAGGGCAAAAACCCGTTCGAAGTTACGCGGTTTGACGGCGTGATCTCTTCTGAGGAAATTAAAGAAAACTTCGAGAAGCTGGAAGGCTCCCAGGTGCGCGTGGCGGGCAGGATTGTCTCCAAGCGCGTGATGGGAAAGGCGAGTTTTTTCCATATCCAGGATGGCGCAGGGCGCATCCAGGGCTATGGCAGAAAACATATGATATTGGCGATATTGTGGGCCTAGATGGCGAGGCTTTCCGCACCAACGCGGGAGAGATCTCCGTCAAGTGCCACAGCGTCACGCTGCTCTCCAAATCCCTGCTTCCTCTGCCCGAGAAATTCCATGGCCTGAAGGATATGGATTTGCGCTATCGCCAGAGATATGTGGATCTGATCGTAAACCCGGAAGTGAAGGATACATTCGCCAAGCGCAGCCAGATCCTGCGTGAGCTGCGCTCTTTCCTGGATGGCCGCGGTTTTTTGGAGGTCGATACACCGATCCTGACACCCTTTGAAATTGGTGCGTCGGCACGCCCCTTCTATACCCACCACAATACCTTGGATATGGAGATGGTTCTGCGCATCGAGACCGAGCTTTATCTAAAGCGTCTGATTGTTGGCGGCATGGACCGCGTATATGAAGTGGGCCGCATCTTCCGCAATGAGGGCATGGATACAAAGCACAACCCCGAGTTCACCACCATCGAGCTATACCAAGCCTATACTGACTACGCCGGTATGATGGACTTGGTTGAGGATATGATGAAAACGGTGACGAATAAAGTCTGCGGCGGCCTGGTGATCTCCTATCAGGGCAAAGAAATTGATCTTGGCCACTGGGAGCGCATGACGATGGTTGAGGCGGTGAAAAAGTATAGCGGCGTCGATTTTGCCGACTGGAAGACCGACGAAGATGCCATCGCTGCCGCAAAGGCTCATCATGTGCAGTTGCCTGAAATGCCGACAAAGGGGGCGATTCTGGCAGAATTTTTCGATGCCTTCGTCGAGGAGAAACTGATACAGCCGACTTTCATCTACGACTACCCGGTCGAAATCAGTCCGTTGGCTAAGCGAAAGGCGGACGATCCAGCCTTTACCGAGCGATTTGAATATTTCATTAACGCCACTGAATTTGGAAACGCCTTCAGCGAACTCAATGATCCCATAGATCAGAAGGGTAGATTCGAGCGCCAGGTGGCAGAGCGCCGGGCGATCGATCCAGATACTAAGGCACAGGTCGATTACGATTTCATCACTGCGCTGGAATATGGTATGCCGCCGACAGGCGGGCTCGGTTTTGGTGTAGACCGACTCGTTATGCTGCTGACAGACAGCGCTTCCATCAGAGATGTTTTGCTCTTCCCGACGATGAAGCCGAGAGCTTAAAAGGGGTCGAACAGGAAAGCGAGGTATTCTCATGAAAAAGAGAAACTTTCGGACGGATAAATTTCTGCTGTACATTTTGGGCAAGCTTTTGGCGGTTGGCCTGGCAGCTCTTGTGATACTCTTTGCCTTCAGCACCGTCATGCACACGAGCAATCTCTATATTTTGGCCAAAGATGCTTTTGCTAAGCGCACTTCGGTGATTTTGGTGCCGCTGGATAACCCGGATACGGATATTTTGAGCAGCATTTATACGGAAGAGTATCTGCAAAAGAGCGGCCTGGCGACGCAGACAACCAATGCGAGCTATAAAATCAAAAGCTATGATGAGCGCACGGATGTCAAATTGAGCATTGTATTTCCCTGGCAAAAGGTGGCCAAAGTCAAGGTGAGCAATACCGTGCGGGATATTTCGGCGGATATCGCGCCAGGCGCTATCCAGGTGAACGAAGTGGATCGCTTTATTGAGAGC
>JAHZHM010000243.1:467-7495 GCA_019420265.1 Clostridiales bacterium | reverse complement strand
GGTTTTGAGCAAGGAATTTTTGGATTGGAGCTTTATCGAAAATGCCCGGCCGATTGAGGAGAGCAACGCCGTCAAGCAGCTGGCAGTCTATTCTGTGATCAACACGCTGGTCGAGGCGACGGGGTGCCCGCAAGTGCAGATTCTGGTAGACCGGGAAGGCGACGGCACAGGGCAGCGCATCAATTTAAGCGAGATAGGAATGGGCATCGCAGGCGTTTTGGAGCCGATGGGGCGCAATGCCGAGCTGATCCTTTCGGCGCAGAAAACGATGGAGCAGATTTTGAGCGATCTCAAGGATCGCAACTATGCGTCGGTCTATGATTATCTCGCCTATGGGGATGAAGAAGAGCGCCCTTCTGAGAATATGTTTGTCTCCTGGTGCCAGAATAGCGGCGTTGTGTTAGATTATTTTCAGGTGACAGAAATGCTCGAGCAGAGCAGCCAGGGAAGCGCGATGCTTATGGTGAACTATTCTCTCAAGCAGGGCACAGCGCTGCGCAGCCATTACGCCTATCCGCTGCGCCTGGTGCAGGAAAATTCTGTATGGAAAATTCGCTTTTCCGATCTGGAAAAGTTTATGGAGTATTGAGATGCGAATCAAAAGATGGGTTTGTATTGCTTTGGCATCCATGCTGCTGTGTGGCTGTTCTCCGCTGAGAGAAAAAAACGATATTTCCAGCCTGCCCTCGCTGGAGCCGCAGAATTCGCTCTCCTATGGGGAGTATGAGCCATACCGCGCGACGCTGTATTACATCGATCCTCAGCGCAATACGCTTTCAACCGAGCTGCGGGAGATAGAGCTGGTATCCTCTGTGCCCAAAGGCAAACAGATTTTTGAAGAGCTGCTTTCTGGGCCAAAGGAAAGAGGCCTGGAAGGGTTTGGAAGCGAATATACTCTGAAAAATATCGATATTACAGGCGGCGTTGCCAATATCTATCTGCTGACCGAGCAAAACTTGAGCGATCAGAAAAAGCTGGCGCTTTGCGCCGCACTTTCCAACACCGCGGTGGATAACCTGGGCGTGCAATATGCCAATCTATTTTTTAATGAAGAGCCGGCCTATATTGCAGGCAGACCCTGCGGCCTGCTGGGCAAGACGGATCTGGACATGGCGTCCTTCTATGAAAGCTACCTGGAAAAGGCGGCGGAACCTGTTTGGAGCATTCCGGTCGCGCTGTATTTCCTGGATGAGAGCAAGAGCTATATTCTGCCCGAAGTGCGCACGCTTTCCTTTGAAGGAGAAAACTATTTGCAGGAGATTCTCTATCAGCTTTCGCTGGGCCCTGAGTACAAGCATTACCTCGTCAGTCCGCTGCTTCCCAATTATGCCTTCACATATCAGGGGAATTTTGGCAGCATAGGAGGGGATGGCCTGCTCAGCATCGATTCGCTCCAAAAACTTTTCCAGAATGGCAGCGAGCAGCAGATGCGCCAGCATATGGCCTGCCTATATCATTCCTTCCATGGGGTTGTTCAGGGGCTGAGAAGCATGGAATTTACCCGTGGAATGGAAAAACATACCGTCACTTTCAGCGTTTCGCAGCTCTATCTGGGCGAGGAAGTTCTGCTCTATTTTCCCAGCAAAGATCTGAAGCATCTGGAGCGTTTTCATCATGTCGTCCGCTCTGGGCGGGCGCATAACCTGAAAACCTATTTGGAAGAGCTGGCCGAAGGCCCGCTGAAGATAGAACAGACCCGTGCGCTGCCTTGTTTCCCGGCGGATATGGGCAGTGAAGGGGTGTTGGGCGCAGAGATGCGGGATAATATTGCCGTGGTGAATTTTAGCGCAGAGATGCTCTATAGCCTAGAAGGGATGCAGCAGGATGAGCTGTATTTGTTCTTATATGCTGTAGTCAATACGCTGTGCGAAGATGAGGCGGTTTGGGCGGTGCAATTCTGTTTTGAAGGGGAGATTATCGATGAGCTGGGCATTTTTAGCCTGGCCATGCCGCTCTATCCCAATATCGGGCTGGCACAATGAACGGTTGCCAGCTGTGCGGGAAACGGCTATAATGGATAAGACTCAATAGATAGGAGCAATGCAATGCAAATTTTTCAACTGCTGTTTTCAGACCCCGCTCAGGGGCTTATATACCTGCTTTCGCTGTTTCTGGCTATGTGCATTGCCATTTCATTTCACGAATGTGCGCATGCCTTCATGGCCTATAAGCTGGGAGATCCGACGGCGAAAAACCTTGGCAGAATGTCGCTAGATCCAATGCGGCATATGGACTGGCTGGGGTTTGCATCCTTTTTGCTGTTTGGGTTAGGATGGGCAAAGCCTGTTATCGTCAACTCGAAAAATCTCAAACATTTTCGCCGGGATGATGCGCTCATCTCCCTGGCTGGGCCGCTGGCAAATTTGCTGATTTCCTTTGTCTTTTATGGAATTTTATTTGGCGTTCGTTATGCGGGCGTTCAAAATGAGATCGTTTTGCAGATTTTGAGCATCATCTGTTCGCTCAACCTGAATTTTGCCATTTTCAATCTTCTCCCGCTCCCTGGGCTGGATGGATATCATATCATTACGAGCCTGTTTGTGCGCAAGGGAAACCAGTTCTTGGATTTTCTCAATCGCTACTCGACGCTGATTTTATTTGCGCTCATGTTGTCGGGCGTTTTTACGCTTTTCATATCTTGGGCGGGCAACGGGATCCTCAATCTGTTCCACTCGTTCTTCCTGTTATTTGTGTAGTATGCAGTACGAAATTAAGCTTACAAACTTTGAGGGCCCGCTGGATCTGCTGCTGCACCTAATCAGCAAAGCGAAAATCGAACCCAAGGATATTTTTGTTTCGGAGATTACAGAGCAGTATTTGGCCTATATGGAGCAAAGCGAACTACTGGATCTGGAGCGCGCCAGCGATTTTTTGCAGATGGCGGCGACGCTCGTGTATATCAAATCCCGCTCGCTATTGCCAGCAGGTCGGGCAGATGCCGATTTGGATGAAAATGGCTTGACGCCGGAAGAACAGCTGGTGGCCCGGCTTAATGAATATCGGCGCTATAAGGCAGTTTCTGACGAGCTAAAACAGCTGGAGGAAAAAGGGCAGGGGCAGTTTTTCCGCTTGCCCGAGGAGATTCTCGCGCCGGCTGGCGAGGAGATCAATTTTAAAAATGCCAGCGTGGATGCGCTGATGGCGGCGTATCTGAAAGTGCTGCAAAAGACCAAGGAGCAGCAGAAGGAGGAGCCGCGGCATGTGCTCATTCAGCGCGATCATGTGAGCCTGCGCGCCCAGATTCGGACGATTCTTGCCCGGCTGACCATTAAGCCGCGGGTTTGCTTTGAAGAGCTGCTCTCCAAAGAGCCGTCGCGCATGGAAATTGCGGTTACTTTTTTGGGATTGCTGGAACTGCTGCATCAGGGGCAGATCCGCATTGCCCAGGCGCGGGCGTTTGGCGAAATATATGTTACCAGAAATGAAAAGGCAGAATAAAAGAGGATGACACACGAACAAATCATCGGAACGCTGGAGAATATCCTGTTTGCCGCGGGAGATTCCATGGCTCTTTCGGAATTGGCGAGTATTTTGAAGCTTTCGCAGGAGGAGCTGGAGGCGATGCTGGAAGAGGAAGAGCGGCGCAGAGAAGGGGCCTTTGGCTTGGTATTCCGCAGGCTGGAAGATCGCGTGCAGCTCGCTACTCGGACGGAGCATGCCCGCCTTTTGGTCGATCTATTCGGAAGCAAAAGCGGGGAAGAGCTGACAAAAGCCATGCTGGAGACACTTTCGATCATTGCCTATAAGCAACCGGTTACCCGAGGAGAGATTGAGGAACTGCGCGGCGTGAATACCAGCCATATTTTAAGCGCGCTTCAGGAAAAGGGGCTGGTGGTGGAGGCGGGAAGAAAAGAAGCGCTGGGCCGTCCCATTCTTTATGCGACCAGCGAGGAGTTTTTGCGCCACTTTGGCATCTCTTCCACCAAAGAGCTTCCTGCATTGCCCGAACAGTAGGCCGCGTGGCCAAAGCGCCACATAAAAATAGTAAAAATGGATAAAATACCCATAAATCTACCATTGCGAGGGAGAGATATGTGGGTATTTTTTTGTGTGCTTGCGCTGCTGGGTTTGCTGCTACTCTTCGGAGAGCTGAAAATCAGCCTGAAAAATCAGAAAGGGAGGGAGAAGTTTTTTTGGCTGACTATTTCCTTTTGCGGCGTGAGAATCTACCGTAAACTATTCTTTCTGCACTTGAAGCATGTTGTGCGGCCGGAGATCATAGAAGTAAAAAAGGCGGGGTTTCGCAAGATCTATATTGCGACAATACGCCGGGATGTGAAGAAACGCGATTTTCGCTTTTTGCTGCGCAGCACAGATTTTCGCAAGGTTGAAATGACGCTTTGGCTGGGCACGGGCGATGCAGCGCAGACTGCTGTATTGTGCGGCGCGATTCAAACAACGGCCAAATCTTTTGCACATGCGCTCGGCCTGAAGGGCGAGCAGATTGCTGTTCGGCCAAATTTTGATCAAGCGTGCTGCCGCCTTTGGCTGGATGGAATAGTTTGTCTCTCTCTTGTCAATATTATTGGTAGATTGATCAAAGAAATGAGGAAGAGAAATTATGCATCCAATCGAACACGTATTAAACACTACCATGTCTGAGCTGAATAAGATGGTGGATGTCAACACCATCGTGGGAAACCCGTTTGTAACGCCGGACGGCTGCACGATCATCCCGATTTCCAAAGTCAGCTTTGGGTTTGTGACGGGCGGCGGCGAGTATGGCGAGGGCGTGAAAGCGCCGATCGAAACGCGGTATCCCTTTGCCGGGGGCACGGCCAGCGGCGTGACGATCACGCCAGTGGCTTTTATGGTGGAAAAACAGGATCAGATTAAGCTGCTGACTGCGACAGAGCGGGATCTTGTAGATAAAATTTTAGAGAGCATTCCTCAAATGGCGAGCGAAGTGCGCAAGATGTTTGAGCAGGGAAAAACCAAAGGCGAGGGCAGCGCGCAAAGCCAGGGGTAAGCTGAAAATGAGGGGGAAAAATGAAAAGGCTTGGGAAAATAACGAGCATTTTAGTCGCTGTCTTTTTGGTCGTTGGTCTGGGAATGCCGGCAAGGCGGGCAGAGGCCGCGCCGGCCGTTCATGCTAAGGCATATGTGCTCATGGAGGCTTCGACGGGCAGAGTCCTTTTAGAGAATAACCGCGATGCAAAGCTTCCTATGGCCAGCACTACCAAAATCATGACCTGCCTTCTGGCTGTGGAAAATGGCAATATGGATGATATCGTTACCATTCCCAAGGAAGCCGTAGGCCAAGAGGGAACTTCCATCTATCTGCGGGAGGGTGAAAAAGTCACCTTTTCGGATCTCGTCTATGGGCTGATGCTGGCCTCGGGCAATGATGCGGCTGTTGCCATTGCAATTCATCTGGCGGGAAGCGTGGAAGCATTTGCGCAGATGATGAATGAGAAGGCCAGAGAAATCGGGGCAGTGAACTCCAACTTTGTAACGCCAAATGGCTTGCCGAATGACGACCACTATACCACGGCCTACGATCTGGCGCTCATTTCTTCCTATGCCATGCAAAACGAAAAATTCTGCGAAATTGTAGGGACATCCAAAAAAGATCTGGCGGAAGACGACGATTCCCCGGCACGGTATCTGCGCAGCAAAAATAAAATCCTCTATCAATACGAGGGCGGAAACGGCATTAAGACGGGCTATACCAAGGCGGCGGGCAAATGTCTGTCTGCAGGCGCCAAGCGTGATAATATGCAGCTTGTGGCCGTTGTGCTCAACGACTATGATATGTTTATCGACTGCATGGCGCTGCTGGATTATGGCTTTGAGCATTATGCCATGCGCCAAGTGGCCGAAGCAGGGAAAAGCTACGGCGATATTCCGGTGGAAGAGAGCCTGGAAGGCAGCGTTCAAACTGCACTATGCGACAATATTTACTTGCCTTTGACACAAGAGGTTACTATGGTAGAAGAAAAAGTAAATATGAGCAGCAGTTTGGCGGCGCCAGTGCAGGAAGGCGAGATTGTCGGGGTGGTGGAATTCTCTTTTGGGGATATCAAAGCAAAGAGCAACATTATCACGATTTCCTCTGCCAGAAGAAAGACATATGAGTTCTACTTCTCGCAGATTTTGCAGCACTGGCTGGGCCTGGCAGAGCAGGCGGGATAGCGCGCTCTGTGCTGCGATGGAGGAAATGTGCGCATTGCGAAATTTATGGCGGCAGCTGGAATAGCTTCCCGCAGAAAATCTGAGGAGATCTTGCAAAAAGGTCATGTAAAAGTCAACGGAAGAACCATCTACGATCCGGCGACGCGAGTTGAGCCGGCGGCGGATGTGGTGGAGGTTTATGGCCGCAGGGTTGAAATTCCAGACGCAAAAATCTATATCATGCTCAATAAGCCGCTGGGATGCGTTTCCACATGCTCGGACGACAAGGGCAGGAAAACTGTGCTGGATTATGTGCGCGATATTGATTACCGCATTTATCCCATCGGCCGCCTGGATTTTACGACAGAGGGGCTTTTGCTGCTGACAAACGATGGCGAACTGGCCAATAAATTGACGCACCCAAGCCATGAAGTCGCCAAGCGATACTACTGCGTGGTAAACAGCATGGTCTCGCCGGATGATGTGGAAAAGCTCCAAAAGGGCGTTTTCATCGAGGGCGGAAAAACGGCGCCTGCGCGCATCAAAATTATGAGAGCTTCCCCTGAGCGGACTGAGCTTACGATTGCCATTCACGAAGGGCGCAATCGGCAGGTGCGCCGCATGTTTGAGACGCTGGGAAAAGAAGTCGTCTTTTTAAAGCGCATCAGCATTGGTGAGCTCAACCTGGGAAACCTCAAAAAGGGGCAGTACCGCATGCTCGAGCAAAGCGAGATCGACTATCTGCTCAGCATTCAGTAAAGAGAAATATATTTTTGCCAAAGCAGGAATTAGGCTATTCTTTGTAGAATTACGAAGATAGCCTATTTTGCTAAAAACATAGGAGAATTTTTGGAGGTTATCTATGAGCGAAGGAAATGGAATCTCTGCAAAGAGCCCTGTTTACGAGCGCATCG
>JAHZHM010000243.1:0-457 GCA_019420265.1 Clostridiales bacterium | reverse complement strand
GATGCGGGCAGCTTTATAGAGATCGATAAATATCTGGAACGCTCGAACGCGGTGGAGCAGTACCCGGATGTCTCGGCTCCCGGCGAAGGCGTCGTGGCAGGCTGGGGCACGATAGACGGGCGATCCGCTTATATTGCGGCTCAAAACTATGAGGTTTTGCGCGGGTCTTTTAGCGTCGCGCATGCCCAGAAAATCTGCAAAGTGGTGGATATGGCGGCGCAAAATGGCCTGCCTGTTCTATTTTTATGGGATTCGGGCGGTGCACGGGTGCAGGAAGGCGCTGCGGCCATGGGTGCCTATTCTGCAGTGATGAAAAAACTTGCGGATGTCTCTGGCGTCATTCCGACGATCTCTGTTGTCTTGGGCGGCATGTATGGCTGTGCGGCGCTGTTTGCGGCGCTGACGGATTTTTCCATCGCGGCAGAGGATGCCGGGCGGATTGGCCTGCTCAGCCCGA
>JAHZHM010000242.1 GCA_019420265.1 Clostridiales bacterium | reverse complement strand
TTGGGGCAGGCGCTGATTTTGCTCGTAACCTGCATCAGAATGCGCCGCCTGCCAGATGGGCGGGAGAGCCTGGCGCTGCTGTTGGCGCTGGCAGGCGTGTTCCTATTGACTACGCACGGAAAGATAGGATCGCTGGTGCTCTCTCCTAGGGCGCTGCTCTGGGGAATGGGAGCGGCGGTCTCCTGTATGCTGTATACGCTTTTGCCAGGGCAGTTGCTCTCCCGATATGGCAGCATGGCGGTTACGGGATATGGGATGCTCATTGGCGGAGCTGTGCTGGGAATCATGACAGGAGTTTGGCACATAGAAGTGATGCTGGATGCTGGGGCAGTTCTGGGTGTTGCGGCCATTGTAGTCCTTGGGACGGCAGCAGCCTTTGCGCTGTATTTGCAGGGCGTGCAAAAGCTTGGGGGCGTGAAAGCCAGCCTGTTTGCATGCACAGAACCAGTCAGCGCAGCGGTGATTGCATCCTTTTGGTTGGGCACAGAGATCGCCTGGATAGACTGGCTGGCTATTGGGCTGATTTTGGCGATGGCAATTCTCATTGCGCTGCCCAGCCGAAAGAAGCAGAGCGCCGATGGCTGAGAAAGGCGCGGTGCTCCTTGCGCGGAATCGCAAACTGGGCTACAATATATTTGAAAAACAGTGGAAAAAAGGAGCGCATATGAAAATTTCCATCGATACATCGCTGAAGGAGGCATGCCCGCAGGCAGCACTAGGGGTATTGCGGTATCGCGGCAAAGTGGAGAAAAGCGGAGCGGCGTTTGTAGAGCGGTTTGAGAAGGCTATGGAGGCGCTTTGCGCACAATATGAGACGGCGGATATCGCAAAAATGCCGCATGTCGCGTCCACCAGAAAGGCATATCAGGCGCTGGGCAAAGACCTGCATTCCTACCGTAATGCGGCCGAAGCCATGCTGCGCCGGATTTTAAAGGGCAAAGGGCTCTACTATATCAACAATGCGGTGGATATCAATAACCTGCTTTCGGTTACTTCGGGCTATTCGCTGGGCTCTTATGATGCGCAAAAACTGCAGGGCGAGATTGTGCTCAGGCGCGCGGCCGAGGGGGAGCACTATTTGGGCATTGGGAAAGATTCCTATAATGTAGAGCATTTGCCGACCTTGCACGATGCCAAGGGAGCTTTTGGCAATCCCTCCAGCGATAGCCAGAGAAGCATGCTGCTGCCCGGGCAAAGGGAGGTTTTGCTGGTTTGCTATTCCTTCGATGGCGCGGCAGAGCTTCCGGCGCTATTAGATGCGGGAGAGGAATTGCTCCGGGCCTATTGCGAGGGGTATGAATGCCTGGAGCGCAGAATTTTAGAAGAGTAGAAACGCGAAGAAAGGCGGGCGGGGAAACTTGCCCGCTTTTTATTTGTGAAAAATATAGGATTGACTGCGCCGCGGATTTTATCTTGATCTTTTGGTTATGCTCATATAAGATCGGAACAGAAGTTATTTGGAGGAAGAGATGAAATTCATTCGCCAAACCTGTATCATTCTGCTCGTCAGCTTTGCGGCGGAGGCACTGCACAGCCTGCTTCCGCTGCCCATTCCCGCCAGCATCTATGGTCTAATCCTGATGTTTACGCTGCTGGCAACCGGCGCGCTCCCTCTAGAGGCCGTCAAACAGACGGGGAATTTTCTCGTCGAGATCATGCCGCTGATGTTCATTCCGGCAGCTGTGGGACTGATGCAATCTTGGGCAGAGCTCGGCCAAATTTGGCTGGCCTTTTTGGCCATCACGCTGCTGACGACGCTGGTTGTCATGGCGGCGTCGGGCAAGACGGCAGAGCTTGCGCTGCGGCTGGAAGAGAGGAAAAGAAAATGAGCGGCTTTTTTATGGAATCTCTCTTTTTCGGGGTTGTGATCAGCATTTTGGGCTATGAGCTGGGCAGTTTTCTCAAGCGAAAGTGCAAGCTGGCCATTTTCAATCCGCTGCTTCTGGCGGTCCTTTTTGTGATGGCAACGCTATCCATTCTCCGAATCGATTACCAAGTATACTGCGAGGGCGCGAAATACCTCAGCTATCTGCTCACGCCGGCAACAGTCTGCCTGGCCATTCCGCTTTACCAGCAGCTTAGCCTGCTGAAAAAGAATTGGAAGGCGATTCTGCTGGCGGCGCTGGCCGGGGCGGTGGCCAGTATGCTCAGTGTCTATCTGCTCTCGCTGCTTTTCGGCCTGACGCATGAACAATATGTTACGCTGCTGCCCAAATCCATCACAACGGCGATTGGCATTGGCGTTTCGCAGGAGCTTGGCGGCATTGAGACGCTCACGGTTGCATCCATTATCATCACGGGGATTTTTGGCAATATGGTGGCGGAAGGCGCTTGCCGCTGGATGCGCATTCGCCATCCCATCGCAAAAGGGCTGTCCGTCGGCTGTGCGGCGCACGCGATCGGGACGGCCAAAGCCATGGAGATGGGAGAGGTGGAGGGTGCGATGAGCAGCCTGGCCATTGTGATTTCCGGGATTTTTACTGTGATCGGTGCCTCATTTTTTGCACAGTTGCTATAAGTTATGCCGTGGAGGAAAAAGAGTGCCTATGCGCTCTTTTTCTATTGGAAGCATGTGGGAAAGGCAAACGCGCCGCGGAAAAAACTTGTAGCCTGCGCATTTTTGGAGTAGAAGTCGTTTGAAAGGGAAGGCGCGAAGAGAACGGTACATCTAATATCATTTGAATAAAGATATGCAATAAAGTTCGGAATATTCCGAACTTTATTTATATTTTCTCGCAAAAGAGTAGGCAATTTCGTTGACAGCACACGATGGAATCTTTAAAATAAGAAGTACAGCAAGAAAGTAACAGACAAAAGGAGAGAGAAGATGAAAGTTGCAGTCGTCATGGGATCCAAAAGCGACATGAGCGTTGTGGGCAAAACGCTGGAGACGCTGGAAAAGTTTGAGATTCCGTTTGAAGCGCGGGTCATCTCGGCGCATCGTTCGCCGGAAATTGCGGCAGAATTTGCGAAAACCGCGGAGGAGCGGGGCGTGGAAGTGATCATCGCAGCGGCGGGTAAGGCGGCGCATTTGGCCGGCGTGATGGCCGGGCATGCGGCGATTCCTGTCATCGGCCTTCCCATCAAGTCTTCCATGATGGATGGGCTGGATTCCCTGCTCTCGACGGTTCAAATGCCGGATGGCATTCCGGTGGCGACGGTGGCTGTGAACGGCGCGGCGAATGCGGCGATTTTGGCAGCGCAGATTCTTTCGGTAAAATATGAGGGCATTAGAAAAGCGCTCAAAGATTATAAATTTGAAATGCAGCAGAAGGTCATCCAGGCAGATGAGCAGCTGCAGGCGGAGGCGGCAAAATGAAAAAAACAAACCAGATGTATGAAGGCAAGGCGAAAAAGGTTTTTGAGACGGACAACCCCGATTATGTCATCGTCGATTATAAGGATGATGCCACGGCGTTTAACGGCCTCAAGAAGGGGACGATCGTCGGCAAGGGCGTCGTAAACAACAAAGTCTCCAACCATATGTTCCAGATGCTGGAAAAAGAGGGCATCAAGACGCATTATGTGGAGGAAATTTCGGATCGGGAGACGATTGTCAAAAGAGTGGAGATTGTTCCGCTGGAAGTGATCGTCAGAAATATTGCGGCTGGCAGCCTCTCTAAGCGCCTGGGTCTGCCGGAGGGGACGAAGATGAAGTCGACCGTCCTGGAATTCTCCTATAAGAATGACGAATTGGGCGACCCGATGATCAACGATTATCATATCGCCGCGATGGAGCTGGCGACGGAGCAAGAGCTCAATACCATCAAGGAATATG
>JAHZHM010000241.1 GCA_019420265.1 Clostridiales bacterium | reverse complement strand
CAGAGGCGCAGCCTTATGTGCAGTATTTTAAAGAGCGCCAAGAGCGTTTCGATTGCCGCATTTTACAGGGCATTTCTGAAGAGGAGCTGGAAGCTGCCATTCAAACCTTTCAAAAGATGTTGAGAAATATTATGGAAATTGTCGAGGAAGAGTAACGCTATGAAAGAGCAAAAAACATCCAAAAAACCAATCTTGTTTTACTGTATTATCGCCACAATCATACTGCTTTTGCTGAATGCTCTGGTCTTCCCAAAAGTTTTGCAGCCGCGCATCACCGAAGTGGATTATGGCACTTTTCTGCGCTTTATTGATGAGGGGAAGATAAAAACTGTTGAGATTCAGGATGAGGAGCAGCGCATCGCCTTTCTCGCTGTAGATGAATCTGGCGAGGAGACCGTCTATATCACAACCGCGATGAACGATCCGAACCTTGTGGACCGGCTCTATCAACCGGATTCCAACATCACCTTTTCCAGGGTTTTACCGCGTGAAAATTCGCCGCTGCTGAATTTTCTCTATACATGGATCCTGCCTTCGGTTGCTTTCTATCTGCTCGGTGTATGGCTGATGCGCAGCATGCAAAAGCGCGTTCCCGGCGGCAGCAACGCCATGACGTTCGGAAAAAGCAATGCCAAAGTTTATGTGGAGGCGCAGACCGGAAAGTCCTTTTCGGATGTAGCCGGGCAAGACGAAGCCAAAGAAGCTCTGAGTGAAATTGTGGATTTTCTTCACCATCCAGATCGCTATACGCAAATCGGCGCATCCCTGCCCAAAGGCGCACTGCTTGTCGGCCCGCCCGGAACGGGCAAAACTTTGTTGGCGCAAGCCGTAGCAGGGGAGGCAAAAGTGCCGTTCTTCTCCATTTCCGGTTCAGAATTTGTGGAAATGTTCGTCGGC
Organism: Clostridiales bacterium; assembly: GCA_019420265.1. Taxonomy (GTDB): domain Bacteria; phylum Bacillota; class Clostridia; order Christensenellales; family Christensenellaceae; genus QANA01. The sequence goes on along the minus strand of JAHZHM010000241.1, from coordinate 146 downwards.
ATGGGCGCGGCAAAAGTGCGCGATTTGTTCCAGCAGGCCAACGAGAAAGCGCCATGCATTGTGTTTATCGATGAGCTGGATACGATTGGCAAAAAGCGCGATTCCGGCGGCATTGGCGGCAACGACGAGCGCGAACAGACGCTCAA
>JAHZHM010000240.1:3425-4491 GCA_019420265.1 Clostridiales bacterium | reverse complement strand
GCCCCTGCGCTTATTATACCATGTCATCGGCGCGCGTCGTGCGACGATGGTAGCCGTCAATGACGCTCAGGCCTCGGAAGGGCCTAGGGCCCTTCCGTCTAGGCCGTGCGTTTATTATACCATAGTTGCCTCTCATTACAAAGCATCTGTCTTGCATTCGCGCCCATTCGCCAAATTTTTCGGCAAAATACATCAAAGAAAAGATGCCAGAGCTTTCGCCCTGGCATCTTCCTCCGCTTCTCTTGTATTCAATCAGGGGCGCAGCCCTGTCATTTAGGCCAGCCCTCAGGTAGGAAACTGGCAATCTCCTGCTCAAAGGCTGAGCTATCCCCCCGCCGCCTATCATGGCGAAGGCATCTTCCTCGCGGTTATATCCTTTCAATATCCATGCTGCCCGAAACCGTATCAAAGGAAAATTCTGCGCCGCCATTTTTGTAAACCGCGCGTTTCTTCTCCGCTGTCGTCGGGAAGTTGGAGTAAAACTGCCCGCTGGTTGTGTGATACCGGGCGGTAAAGCCGTCGTTTTCCGGAATTTGCAGGCGGATTCCTCCGCTGACCGTCTCGGCCTCCACTTTTCTTGGGCAAGTATCGCTGCGCAGCGTCAGGTTGCCCGAAACGCTATTGCCGCTCACCTCCTGGAATGCCCCGGAAACGTCGATGGCGCCGCTGACGCTCTCCATATCCAGCTCAGTTGCCTGGATATTTTCGCCGCGGATTCCGCCGCTCACTGTCTCCAAATCCAGCTCCCGGCAGGAAATATCCGAAATATGAATGGCGCCCGAAACGCAGGAAACTTTGGTCTCCGCCCCGCCGATTGCCTGGATGCTAACCGGTGCGGAAATCGAGTTGACATCCAGCTCCGCCAGAGATCCCGCCATAGCATACGGAATTTTCACCTCTAAACTCTTGCTCGGAGTATTAGAGAAAATCCGGAATCCCCTTTTGGGCGCGCAAAACTGTATCGTCAGCTTTCCGTTCCGCAAATAGAAGCGCATCATATCCTCTTCCAGCAGCGCACGGCTCGCCTGCTCCCGGAAGATAACCTCATTTCCCTCATAGGGGATAA
>JAHZHM010000240.1:0-3367 GCA_019420265.1 Clostridiales bacterium | reverse complement strand
TTCCGAGATCTCTCTCATATCGATCTGGTTACTGCCTACCAAATACTGTTCACTGTCTGCATAAGAAAAAGAACCAAACAAATGAATCCCTCCAAACGAAAAACCCGTCGTCAGCCCCTGAACCAAAACGACCGTCAGCGCCAACGCAACCAAAGACCAGATGATGATCCGAATAATTGCCGAAGCTCTCATGGCTACCTCCCCAAATCAAAGATGGCGCGCAGCACAGAGTTGATGGCAGAGGAGATCAGGAAAATCACCCAGCTGATATGCCATGCGCCCATGCCAAAGCTAACCAGAAAATAGACCACCACCGTAATCGACCACAGCGCGGAAGAGAGCGCCTTATAGACCTGATGGCGATTGCTGGTATGCGTTTTCCATTCCTTGAAGTTCTCCACAACCGTGTCGTCCCTTCTCACATAGCGCGGGCGCGTCATGCCGTTATAGATGAGCAGCGCCGTCGCCAGCGCAATGATGATGAACATCGCAATCACGCCGTCCTCATACCAGATCAAGCAGGGGATCAGCGATAAAATATACATCGCAACGGCCGTCGCGACCATGATAGCCGAGCGCTTTCTCGCCTCTGGGTATGGGCTCTGCGCATCATAGGCGCGCTCGCTGCGCTCCAGCTCCTCCAGCAGCGGGCTGATATCCCCCACTCCTGCCACAGCAATATTGTAGGCCGCCTCCTCAGTTTTGCCTTCCCTTAGCAGATCGTCGTATTTATCGTATAGGTTCTGCAAAATCTCTTCCTTCAGCTCTACTGTTTTCTTTGTGCGTGGTGCATCGATAAATAAAGATTCGACATAACCTCTTAATCTATCTCTCATCACTTTTCTCCTCTCCAATTAAAATATCGATTAACTTTTTCGCAACTTCCCACTCTTCCCGCAACCGCTGATACGTCTGCTTCCCATGCTTTGTGATGCAGTAGTATCTCCTGCGCGCGCCGGTCTGCTCATCGCCCCAATAGGAATAAATGCAGCCCGATTCTTCCAGCCTGCGGAAAGCCGTGTATAGCGTGGCCTCTTTGAGCTCATATTGCTGATCCGTCTTTTGCTGAATCGCCTTGTTGATCTCATAACCATAGCTATCCCCTTGCATCAGATGCGCCAGGATGATGGTTTCGGTATGGCCGCGAATTAAATCCGAAGCAATCGCCATGCTCTCGCTCCTTTCTTCTCTTTTGATATATAGTATAGCATAATACCTCATCTGTCAATGTATATTTGTATCCAAAATATATCTTTTTCTATTTGTGCTCTCTCGCATGTGATGGAGAGGAAAAAGATACGGAAAAAATAAAAATCAACCTGAAACAGAGCCGCTTCAGGTTGACCCATATAGATTCCATTTTTAAATGAGCTCAAAGCTCCTGGCAAAAGCCTCCAAATCGTCTATCAAGAACAGATCGCTGCGCCAATTTCCCGGCCAGACAGCATATATCACAGAATCTCCGCTGATTGCTCTTTGGTAGGCCGCCAAAACCCCTGGGCGATCGGATTTGTTTTTATGATGCAGTTGCGATACTGTCCCATCTTTTCCAACCTCAATATAGCACATCGTGCTCCCGGTGTACGGGAAAGACTCTTGCTCTTTTGCGCTTCTCATACAATCGCCTCCTTTTTTCCAAATTATAGCAAGGCTTTGTCAGAGAAGCAAGGCTCTTCGCTCTATTTTCTATTCTGCCATCGGATCTGCTCCTGCATCACGAGCGGATACCGCACCAGCTTCTCCCCATCCAGATTCTCCTCTCTCATATCGACGGCTGTGATCTGGTGGTTATCATAGGTGGTGTAGTAATAGATGCCCTGATCCGCGTTGCAGCAGGAGGTATAGATCGTGATTTCAAATACTCCGTTCTCTACTTCGCAGCACCCTCTTTGCTGCTCCACGGCACCTAAGATATGGAAAAACTGGCTCACACTCTCCAGCTCCGCATCGCCGGAGACAGCATTCATCTTTGTGAATGCCACCCGAACGAACCGAGACTGCGAGGAGAGATCGCCGGGCAGCCCCAGCGCTCCCATGCCGCGGCTATATGGCCGGAGCGGCAGAGCGCTGGAAAAGTGATTCTGCGGTTCTTTGGGCGATAAGTGCATATAGTTATTCAGCGCAAACATCTGCTCATCAAAGGGAGGATTGTTGGTCAAAACGCCCGCGGGGTTCTCATAAATCCGCAGCCCTTCCCGAACGGCCTCCAGGGTGATCGCCTCATTTCTATCCGCGATGATCCAGTGCAGCTGCGCCTGCGGCAGTTCATCGCTAAAAGGAATATCCACAAGGTGAATCTTTGCAAGCAGCTCCCGCGCCTCTCCCACCGTGGCGCACTGGCCGAGAACCCAGAAAATTAGCTCAAACGGCGCTATATTATCTTTGCCCGGCGCGCGCTCCTTTTCATAGTACGCATTTCCCACAAAGTTGAGCCCCGCCATGCCCAGGCCCTTTTCGTTTACCGCATCGTAATAAAGCGGAACTCCCTGGGCCACATGGGCCATTCCGATCATCGCATAATGCTGCGGCATCTGCTCCACGCATCGGAAAGCAAAAGGATAATTGCGCGGCGTTATCACGATTTCCTCGCCGTAGGAGCAATCGTAATCCAATGTTCTGCCAAAATAGAAATTCTTCGTCTTATATGTCGCTGCTGTGCACATAGCTTACCTCCCTGCCAGGCTTATTTTCTTTTCAAGAAAATTTTCGCCCTAGCGCTCTTAATTTCCTCTCAGATAAGAGTGTCTGCAAAAAGCTTTTTCCCTTTTCATTATTTATCCCCGCCTCTCTTCTTATACCATGGCGAGAGGAAAAGGATTGCTTAAATAGATTTCTCTAGTTATCGTGTTGCATTTCGTGTTGCATTTTTTTATAAACCATTGGAATTCTATAAAAAACATTGAAATTCCCTACAAATAGCTATAACCGCTTTTCCGCTTAATAAAGCCAAAAACCAAAAGAACCGCTCTATTGAGCGGTTCTTGCTTTGGTCGGGGTAACAGGATTTGAACCTGCGACCTCTTCGTCCCGAACGAAGCGCGCTACCAAGCTGCGCTATACCCCGTGGAGCTGATGAGCAGACTCGAACTGCCGACCTACGCCTTACCAAGGCGTTGCGCTACCAACTGTGCCACATCAGCGTGCCTACATAGTATACAACACCTCGCAAGGAATTTCAAGATCTTTTATTCAGAAACTGCAACCAATTTTGCCTGGACGATAAATCGTTTGCTTTGGCTGGTTTTTGTGCAGGTCGAAAGCGTCACAATGCGATCAGTAACCTCCACCGAAACATCCGTCTGAATATTGGATTGCGCAATGGCAGAATCCAAGTAGGCGCGGTATTGCTCATCCGTGGCGAAATTAA
>JAHZHM010000024.1 GCA_019420265.1 Clostridiales bacterium | reverse complement strand
GTTGGAGCCCATCAGCGCGCGGTTGGCGTCGTCGTTTTCCAGGAAGGGGATCATGCCCGTGCCCACGGAGATGAGCTGCTTGGGCGAGACGTCGACCAAGTCCACATTTTCCGGGGGGACTTCCACGAATTTATCCAGATCGCGGCAGGTGATACGCGCGTTGACGAAATGGCCCTCGGCATCGATGGGCTCGTTGGCCTGGGCGATGACGTATTTATCCTCTTCGTCTGCCGTCATATAGCGGATTTCGCTGGTGACGCAGCCCGTCTGCTTATCCACAACGCGGTACGGCGTCTCGATAAAGCCGTATTCATTGACGCGCGCATATGTGGAAAGCGAGCCGATCAGGCCGATGTTGGGGCCTTCAGGCGTCTCGATGGGGCACATTCTGCCGTAGTGCGAATGGTGAACGTCGCGCACTTCGAAGCTGGCTCTGTCGCGGTTGAGGCCGCCCGGGCCAAGGGCGGAAAGACGGCGCTTATGCGTCAGCTCGGCCAGCGGGTTGGTCTGGTCCATGAACTGGGACAGCTGGGAGGAGCCGAAGAACTCCTTGACGGCCGCCGTAACCGGGCGGATATTGATGAGCGCCGAAGGCGTCGCATGCTCGAGATCCTGGATGGACATGCGCTCTCTGACGACTCTCTCCAAACGCGAGAGGCCGACGCGCAGCTGGTTTTGCAGCAGCTCGCCCACAGAGCGGACGCGGCGGTTGCCCAGATGGTCGATATCGTCCGTCTCGCCCAGACCAAAGCGCAGGCCCAGCATATAGCTGAAGGTGGCGAACATGTCTTCCACCATGATGTGCTTGGGAATGAGGGTGTTGTGCGCGGAAATCAGGCGCGCTTTGAGCTCCTCCTCGCCCAGGTTCTCCTCCAGAATCTCTTTGAGGGCCGGGTAGTAGACCTGCTCATTGAGCTCGGCCAGCAGCGGATCGAAGGGCAGGTATGCCGCGGCATCCACAAAGTGGTTGCCGATGACGGTTACCGTCTCCTCGCCCATGGCCAGCTTGACGCAGTTGATGCCGGCGTTTTGAATCTGGCGCGCCATTTCCGGGGAAATGCTCTCGCCCGCCATGACGAGCGCCTCGCCCGTCTCGGCGTTGATGATATTCTCCGCGGCAGTCTGCCCCGCGATTCTATGCGCCAGCGAAAGCTTCTTGTTGAATTTATAGCGGCCTACCCGCGCAAGGTCATACCGCTTGGGATCGAAGAACAGCGACTGCACCAGCTGGCTTGCGCTCTCGACTGTGGGCGGCTCGCCCGGGCGCAGACGGCGGTAGATCTCAAGCAGGCCGTCTTCCTGGGAAGCGGCGGTATCCTTTCTAAACGTTGCCTCCAGCACTTCGTCCTCGCCGAAGAAGGCGCGGATCTCCTCGTCCGACCCAAGGCCCATGGCCCGGACCAGCACGGTTGCCGGGAGCTTTCTGGTGCGGTCTGCGCGCACCCACATGATGTCGTTGCTATCCGTCTCAAACTCCAGCCACGCGCCGCGGTTGGGGATGACGGTGGAGCTGAAGAGGTCTTTGCCCGTCTTATCCTTGGCCGTATCGAAATACACGCCCGGGCTTCTGACCAGCTGGCTGACGATGACGCGCTCCGCGCCGTTGATGATGAACGTGCCGGACTCGGTCATCAGCGGGAAATCGCCCATGAACACTTCCTGAACGTTGACTTCGCCCGTCTCCTTATTGATGAGGCGAACGCTCACTTTGAGCGGCGCGGCGTAGTTGACATCCCGCTCCTTGCATTCCTCCACATCGTATTTGGGCGTCTCCAGGATGCGGTAGTCCACAAATTCCAAAACCAGCGTCTCGGAATAATCTGTGATCGGGGAAATGTCGCTCAAAACCTCTTTGAGGCCCTCGCGCAGAAACCGCTCATAGGAATCCTTCTGGATCTCGATGAGATCCGGCACTTCCAAAACCTCTTTGATTTTGGAAAAGCTCTGCCGCGTGGCGAGCCCGGCCTTGACCTCATGCACCATACCTTCATGCACCATAGTTACCACTCACTCCCTATATCGTTACTCTATCAAAAACTAGACTTTTTGGATGCGCTTCCCCGCCCCAAAAAAACGGCGGAAAAGCCCTTTGCCATGCCCTTTGCGCGGGCCCTGAAAAAGGCCGGAAATCGCATAGGGCGCATTTATGCAGTATAGTCTAAAATAGCATCACAGCGCCCGGCTGTCAACACTTTTTGCCCGAAAACCCGGGAAAAACCCGGCTTTTTGCGAATTTATTTACATTTTAACAAGGCGGCGCCCGGAAAATCCGGAATTTTTTGCGATTGTTCACAAATTGTTTACATTTTTCAGTGGACCAGTTTGCGCCGTTTTTAGGGCAGAAAAAAACAGGCGGACAGAGCATAAAACTCTGCCCGCCCGCCTGTTTTTGATCGAAGAAATTCGCGCCTCTTCCAGCCGCGCTACTCCTGCTCCCACTCGATCCCTTCCAGCTCCGGCCCGCCTTTTTGGGCATCGCCGCACCGATCGCAGGCGGGGTCGCCGCAGTGGGTAATTTCGGGATGCGCCGCAATCTGCGCCCGGCAAATTTCTGCCATCTCCTTCGCCGGATAGCAGACCCAATCGCTCCCGCCCACCCGGGCGCGCCGGGCGCATTCCTCCAGCGCGGCCTTCAGGCGGAAAAAGCCCTCCGAACAGCCCCCGGCCAGCACGGGCAGCACCCGGCCGCCCTCTCCCTGCGCCCAGCGCAAAAAGGGCGTTCTGCCCGCAAGCTGCTCGGCATAGTGGATGAGCGTCGCGCTGCCCAGCCCCACGCCCATGAGCAGCACATAGCCGCCATCCCGGCAGAGTTGCGCCAGAGGCTCATACACCTGCCTGGCCGTCTGCCCGCGCACCAAGCGGCCGGCGCACGGCCCCAGGGCGGCGAAGGAATTCAGCGGGTGATTGCCCCGCTGGCTCTGCTCCCGCAGCAGAACGCGCTGGGCGAACACGCCCATCTCTTCTGCCGTAATCTGTTTGCTGGCCGTATCAAAGGGCGGCATGGGCGGGTATTGTTTGTGCAGAAAGTAGGAGTAATCCCCTGCCCCGTTCTGCTCCGGCATATATTGGGGAACCGGGCGCGCCTCATACTGATCCGAAAAGGCGGGCACCAAAAGCGTGCACCCCTGCTGCAAAAAGCAATCGATGAGGGTATCCGCCTCCACGCGCCGCCCAAAGGAGCGCAGGGAGCAATGCGCACAGATTGCGGCATTCTCTACTCCCAGGCGCGATATGGCGCGCAAAATCTCCTCTTTCATCGCCTCTCTCCTCTCTTCCGCCCGGATGCAAAAAAGCCGGGCCGACGCCTGGCTTTTTAAGTGGGCCATTCCAGAAATTTTGACTGGGGCACTGCCCCTCTGTTTTCCCGGCGCTAGGATGCGCTCTCGTCTCTGGCGAAGATCATGCGGCCGGCCGCCGTCTGCAGTGCGCTGGTTACGGTGACGGCAAATTCCTCGCCGATGCGCCCGCCGCCGTTTTCCACCACGACCATGGTGCCGTCGTCCAGATAGGCGACGCCCTGGGCGGCATCCTTGCCCTCTTTGATGACGCGCACGGTGATCACTTCCCCGGGCAGCAGCACTGGTTTCACAGCGCCGGCCAGTTCGTTGATATTGAGCACGGGGATGCCCTGCACCGCCGCCACTTTATTGAGGTTGAAATCGTTGGTTACGATTTTGCCGCCCAGCTCTTTTGCCAGCCGCAGCAATTTGGCATCCGCCTCGGCCACATCCTCATAGTCGGCCGGGGAGATTTCCACAGGAATCTCCAGCTCCCGCTGCATTTTCCCCAGGATATCCAGCCCTCTTCTGCCCTTGCCGCGGCGCAGGGCATCCGCCGAATCCGCCACATGGCGCAGCTCGGAGAGCACAAATTCCGGGATGACGATTTTGCCTTCCAGAATGCCGGTTTTGCAGATATCGAAAATGCGGCCGTCGATGATGACGCTGGTATCCAAAATTTTGGGGCAGAGCGCGGGCTCCCGCTTTGCACTCTGCTCTTCCTCTCCGCGCAGGTGCAGCTTTTCGCCGGTTTTGATGGCGATGCTCACACCCAGATAGGCGCAGACCACATAGAGGATGATATTGACCGTCATGACGATCCAGGGGATTTGCAGTTTGTCTAGCGGCCAGGAGAGCAGAAACGCCACCAAAAGGCCGACCAACAGGCCCACCGTGCCCACGACGGTCGTCTTGGCCGGGGCCTTGGAGATATGCCGGGAGAGCTGCGTGCAGCCGCGCACAATTTCATCGGCGATCGGCCGGGAGAGCAGCAAAAACAGCACGCCAAACACAATCGCGCTGAGCACCAAAACGGCCACGCTGGCCCATGGGTGCATCAGCTCATAGAGGTTGATATGCGCAAAATTATCGATAAACTCAAACGCCGCCACCACAAGGCTGGGGCCGATGGCAATGCCGGCAATCGCGACGGCGGTTCTCAGAAGATTTTTCACAAGCTGCTCCTTTTTCTTAACCTTACTAGATCATACCTGCCCGGCGGGGCGGTGTCAACCATAGCGGCGGGCGGTTTTTAGGAAATTCACAATTTCCGCCGGCCGCGTTTGACATTTTCCACGGCCGACGCCTATAATAGGGGTAACTTCTATACTTGGCTTGGAGGAATCGCATTGGCTATCAATTTAAACGATATTATGGCGGAGGATTTTCAGATCGTCGTCGAAGAATATGTGGACCGCAACAAAAACCTGCTGGATACCATGAGCAAATACCAGACGGCCGCAGGCAGGCTCAACCGCGCCATCACCAAGGCCGCGACGCAGTGCGGCTGCATCTCGCTGGCGGGCAAAAAGAGAGAGGGGCAGGCCAAGACCAACGTCTCGGGCAAGCTCTGCAAAAACTGCCGGGAGGCCATCGAGAAGGAGATGGGCGATGTGCTCTTCTACCACGCCGCCATGTGCAACGCCCTGGGGCTCTCGATTTACGACGTGATGCTCAAAGAAAAGCAGACGCTCTTCGCCCTTGGGGAGTATACGCTCAAGTAGGGCGCGATAGTCATCAAAATAGAAAGGCGCAGCCAAACGATGGGGTTTGCCGCGCCTTTTTTGTTTTTTCCCTATATGCCCAGGATGCAAAAAGCCTCCTGCTTCCCAAAGCACTCCTCTGCCCATGCGGCCAGCTCACCCATGGCCCGGCTCCATTCCGGCCGGGATTTTTCCGCAAGCCGCAGGAGTTCTTCCCACTCCGCGCGGCGGACAACCGTGATGCCGCAGTAGTCGAAAGAGGGGAACACCTGGGCAAACAGCCCCGCCAGGCAAAGCGCATCCCAGCGCGCGGCGCTGAGATAGATGGAATCGCTCTTCCAGCACGCGCCCTGATACACTCCCTTTTGAAATTCAAAGTAATCCGTGCTGCCGGAGGCGCGGCGCGCCGCCTCGGTGATAAAACATTTCATAATCAATACTCCAAAAAAAATATCCGCCGCCTTTTCGGGCGGATATTTTAAAGCAGCTCTGCGCCTTATGGCTCGCCCGGAGGCTGCTCCTGCCCTGCCGGCGCTGGCTCTTCTTTTTGCTCCGGCTGCGCTAATCCGGCCAAAACCCGCAGGCGATGCCGCCTCTCCCCCTCGCCGGGCAGGTGATAGCCATAGCGCTCGGCCTGGTGCAGCTGGAGCTGAAGCTTTTTGGGAATGCGCTCCCATTTTTCCAGGGTGGCCAGTGCCTGATCCCGGTGCGCAATATAGACGCTCCGGATGCCGCCCAGCAACAGCTTCTCCCCTTCTCCCGGAAGATTTTCCAGCTTGCCCAGGATATAGCCCAGCGCGATCCGCGCCCGGTTTTCCCACTCATCTTCCACTTGAGTGCGTTTCTTAGGGCGCTTATGATACCATAAAATTTGCATGGGCAAACGCCGCTCAAACAGCGCCAGCAGTTCCTGCGCATAATGCTTGGGCAGCAAGAAATCTGCCAGGCGGTAATTTTGCCAAAAATTCAGCTGGATTTGGCGCATGGCTCTCTGCTGATAGGGCATGCCGATCTGCTGGGCGATATAATAGGCGGCACGGCTGCCCTGCTCCATTCCTTCTTGCACCACCGCCAGGCAGCGCGGACTTCTCATCAGCGCCAGACTGGCCGAATACACTTCTTCTTTCAATTCATCACTGCGATAGGTATAGTGCCGTGTCGTCCAGTAGGCATCTGAAACGACATCGAAATCCTCCAGCGTCTTTGCATAGACTGCAGCATGGCGCAGATAGTTTTTTATCACAACCCCGCCTCTTTGGAGATTGCAGATATTTCCATAGGGCGCATTTTCCGGTATCAGGCGCGCAAGCAGTTTGCCGGCGCCAGTAAAATCCTCCTGGGAAATTTGCTCCTGCTCCAGCCGGCCGCACAGATCGCCTTTTTGCGCGCAAAGAAGAGCGAAATCCATCGGCATTTTCGTATCCTTCCATGCCTGGCGGATCAGCCAATCCCGCGCGCCCGGCGTTTCCGGGTTCAAATAACGGATCGCCGCATACCGGCCATAATCTTTCGACCGTCGGGCAATTTTAAAAATGAACTCCTGTGCGTCTTCCCATTCGCTTACAATGCGCAGACAATAGAGTGTAAACGCTTCACACTGAGAAAGAAAGGATACAACTCCGCGTAAAAATTTTTCATACGCGTTTCTGTAAAAACAAAAATACCAAAGAGAAAACTGCACCAGCCGCGGATCCGGGCTGTTCCAAATCTGATGCCAGCAAAATTTCAGGCCGTTTTTGCAAAGAAAGCTTTTGCGCTCCCATATCCAGTCATTTAGGCCATCCAGATAGCGCTGGATGCCGGAAAAAGGCAGAGCATCCTGCAGGGCATATGCCGCCTCCATCTCCCGCCCCGCGCGCAGATATCGTAGCGCGCGAAAAAGCTTTGCATAATTGCCCGGCTTTTGCTTCCCCTTCGGCCCCCAAGTCCACTCCGCATCTCCTGCGCCGTCTGCCAGGGCCTGTCCACCCCAAGGGGATTGAAAATAAAAAGGGGAGGGCAGAGAGCCCTCTTGCTGAATCGCCCGCCTCATCTGCCGCCAGGCGGCATCTTCCCGGCCTCTTTCGGGCTGAGGCACTGAAGGCAGCAATGGGACGACCTTTTTTTCCACTTTGGGCGGCGCGAAAAGCAGAAGCAGCCGGCTTTCGGAGGGCAGTATGGATATTTTTCTCTCAGTTTGGAAAAAAGCGTCTCGAATTTTCATTCTGTTTGCCTGCGGCGCTACTGCTCCGCCTGCTCCTCCAGCATTTGCTGCAAAATTTCCGCCGCGCTGGCCACGATTTCCGCGCAGGGCCGGCCGGCATAATAGGCCTTGGTGCGCTCTTCGGGCACCGGGGCATCCTTCTGCCCTGAGCGCAGCCCCAGCAGCTCCCGGCAGACGATGCTGCCGTTTTGCCCCTGGAAACGCCGGGCAAATTCCTGCACGCGCGCATACTGCGCCGCCTTTGCCGCGCGGTCGGCCGGGTCGTAATCCCCGCCTGCCGCACCCAGCACGAGAAGCGCCCCCGAGACCGCCCCGCAGACCTCCCGCAGCCGCCCCATGCCCCCGCCAAAGCAGGAGGCCAGCGCCCGGGCTTTTGCCTGCTCCAACCCCAGTTCGGCGCAGAAGGCACAGGCCACGGCCTGCGCGCAGTTATATTTCTTTTCGATAAAGAGCTGTTTTGCTATTTCCGCTTTTTGATTCATCTTTTCCGCCTCTTTTTTCTTTGATTCGGGATGGCAGGGCAAAATCCCTGCACCGGGCATATTTTTTTGAGGAAAAGGGGCGCCAAGGATAGACATAGGGCAAACCCCTCTTTGAACAAATGCCGATGGAAAAATGCGCCAAGACTTTCATCGGATTTTGGCGGCGCATGCGGTTATCCTGCCCTTCGGATGCGGCAGGCCCCCTTTTTGCGGGAGGGAGCGCGGGCCATCAACATGCGGGAGGGCATGCGCTTTGGGGCAGACTACAAGCGCTGTGTGCACACTTTGATAATCTTCTGCTGTCTGCCTCCCAGCTGCGGTCTCGCGGAAAAATAAAAGATGCAGTGCTTCCCGGGGGCTACCATTCGCAAAGGCAGAGAATCTTTCCACTCTTTTTTCCGACGATCTGACTATGGGCGCCGTTGCGGGCCAGGGCTTTCTCTGCATTATGCCGTTTGGAAATGGCGGTGTCAATGCCCTTGCAGACGGACCAAAGCGGGGTAAGGCATATCCTGCGCCGAGCCGCACCGAAAAGTATCCCAGAACCGAGCCTTCCCCAAAAGAAAAAAGCCCCGAAGGGCTTTTTTCAGAAGAGCTGCACCAGCGCATCCGAGAGCGTGCGCACCGGGGCGAGCTCCAAATCCGTCTGCAACCCCTTGGCATTGGAGCTGGGCAGAATCGCCCGTTCCATGCCCATGCGCGCCGCTTCGGAAAGGCGCTTTTCCGCCTGGGAGATATGGCGAATCTCCCCCGTCAGGCCGATTTCGCCGAACAGCACGGTGCCTGGGCGAATTGGGCGGTTGCGGAAGCTGCTGACGATGGCCGCGGCCAGCGCCAAATCCAGCGCCGGCTCTGCGACTTTCATGCCGCCGCCCACATTGACGAACACATCCTGGTTATACAGCTTGAGGCCGATTTTCTTTTCCAGCACGGCGATGATCAGGCTCATGCGGTTGTAATCCACACCAGTGGCCATGCGCCGGGGCGTGCCAAAGCTGGTCTCGCTGACCAGCGCCTCCACCTCCAGCATGACGGGGCGCGTCCCTTCCAGGGCGCAATAGATGCAGGCGCCGGGCATAGCCTTTTCCCGGCTGCCCAGCAGGATGGCCGAAGGGTTGGGCACTTCCCGCATGCCGAGGTCTCCCATATCGAACACGCCGATCTCGTTGGTGGAGCCAAAGCGGTTTTTGACCGCCCGCAGAATGCGGAAGGAGCTGGCCCGCTCGCCCTCAAAATACAGCACGGTATCCACCAGATGCTCCAGCACCCGGGGGCCCGCGATATTGCCGTCTTTGGTGACATGGCCGATGATGAACAGCGCCGTGCCCGTGCTCTTGGCCATGCGCGCCAGCGCCGCGGCGCACTCCCGCACCTGGCTGACGCTGCCCGCCGCAGAGGTGATCTCCTCGTGGTAGATGGTCTGGATGGAGTCTATAATGAGAAAATCCGGCTTTTCCTGCTCGATGGTGGCCAAGATAACCGAGAGATTGGTCTCGGCGAGAAATTTCACCGGGGAATTCAGCTCCAGGCGCTCGGCGCGCATGGCAACCTGCTCACCAGATTCCTCTCCGGAAATATACAGCACATCCGCCCCCTGCGCCAGCCGATCCGCCATCTGCAAAAACAGCGTGGATTTGCCAATGCCCGGCTCGCCCCCAGCCAGCACGACGCTGCCCGCCACAATGCCGCCGCCCAGCACGCGGTCCAGCTCGCCGATGCCCGTCTTTTTCCGGGGGGCATGCGTGCCCGAGATTTCCCGCAGCTGCACGGATTTGCCCGGCGCAGCTTTGGATCCGGAGGCGCCCATGGCGCTGCGGTGTGCCGGGGCGGCCTGGGCCGGGAGCTGTTCTTCCAGCGTGTTCCAGCTGCCGCAATTCGGGCATTTGCCCATCCATTTGGCGCATTCATAGCCGCACTGTGTGCACTGATAAAAGCTTCTTTGCTTTGCCATTATTTCACCTTCGCATATTTGACGACATCCACATCCTTGGCGCTGGTGACATCATACCAGCAGACCTCTCCCCCGCTGGCGCTGGCCAGCATGCCCCGGGAGATGGAGGTATTGAGCTGGGCGGTTTTGCCCGTCTCGAAATCGTAGAGATAGATGTTGTCATCCTTGGTATAGCAGAGATAGCCATCGCCCATGCGGTAGTTGACCACCTCTTCGGCGATGAGCAGCGGCGTTTCACCGTTTTCACTCAGATAGATGTCGTCTGCCGGGCCGGTGGCCGAGGAGAGAAACGCGCTATA